>QCFP01000038.1 GCA_003280185.1 Prochlorococcus sp. AG-363-L02 | reverse complement strand
TCTTGGGACTGCGGATCTGATGATTCATCATGTCCACGCTTTCACCATCCACGTAACTCTGCTAATCCTTCTTAAAGGTGTTCTTTACGCAAGAAGCTCTCGTTTGATTCCTGACAAAGCTCAGCTTGGATTCCGTTTCTCTTGCGATGGACCAGGCCGTGGCGGTACATGCCAAGTTTCTTCTTGGGACCATGTATTCCTTGGCTTGTTCTGGATGTACAACTCCATCTCAGTAATTATCTTCTACTTCTCATGGAAGATGCAAAGCGATGTATGGGGTCTTACAGGTGGAAACTTTGCTCAAAGCGGTATAACCATCAATGGATGGTTACGTGATTTCCTATGGGCTCAGTCCTCTCAGGTTCTCACTGGCTACGGCAATGCCATAAGTGGCTATAGCCTTCTATTCCTTGGAGCACACTTTATTTGGGCATTCAGCTTGATGTTCCTGTTCACCGGTCGCGGTTATTGGCAGGAGCTCTTTGAGTCAATTCTTTGGGCTCATAACAAGCTGAAGTTGGCTCCCGCCATCCAGCCCAGGGCTCTATCAATCACCCAAGGCCGTGCCGTGGGTGTAACCCACTTCCTCCTAGGCGGTATTGTTACCACCTGGGCCTTCTTCCACGCCCGCCTTCTTGGGCTCGGCTGACCTTTCCTGACCTTTCCCTAAATGGCAACGAAATTTCCCTCGTTTAACCAGGGTCTGGCACAGGACCCTACAACCCGTCGTATTTGGTACGGCATCGCCACGGCTCACGACTTCGAGAGCCATGACGGAATGACTGAAGAAGCTCTTTACCAAAAGATCTTCTCAACACACTTCGGCCATCTGGCGATAATCGGCCTTTGGGTTGCAGGCAACCTGTTCCACATCACCTGGCAGGGCAACTTCGAGGCTTGGGTCGCCGACCCAACTCATGTTCGCCCAATCGCGCACGGTATCTGGGACCCTCACTTTGGACAAGGCATTACAGATGCTTTGACCCAAGCAGGTGCTAGTGGACCCGTAAATATTGCTTATTCAGGTCTTTACCATTGGTGGTACACCATTGGAATGAGGACCAATACTGAGCTTTACCAGGGTGCGATTTTCATCAATATCATGGTTTGCTGGCTCCTTTTTGGAGGCTGGTTACATCTTCAGCCAAAGTTCCGTCCTTCATTGGCCTGGTTCAAAAACGCTGAAGCAATGTTGAACCATCACATTGCAGTCTTGTTTGGCTTTACAAACATCGCCTGGAATGCCCACCTTATACACGTAGCTATCCCTGAATCTCGTGGCCAACATGTTGGCTGGGACAATTGGCTCACAGTTTTACCTCATCCGGCCGGTTTAATGCCGTTCTTCACAGGTAACTGGGGTGCATATGCCCAAAATCCAGATTCTTTGGATCACGTTTTTGGAACCTCTCAAGGTGCAGGTACAGCTATCTATACCTTCATGGGTGGATTACATCCAGATAGCGGTTCTCTTTGGCTAACTGACATTGCTCATCATCATCTCGCCTTAGGGGTAGTGATGATCATTGGCGGACATATGTATAGAAATACATTTGGCATTGGTCACACACTAAAAGAGATCACCGAAGGTCACAAAACAGACCATCCAAATGATCCTCATAAAGGTCATTTCGGCATTAACCATGACGGTATCTATGAGACCGTTAATAACTCTCTGCACTTCCAACTTGGTCTAGCTTTAGCTTGCCTAGGTGTCGCTTGCAGTTTGGTTGCTCATCATATGGGTGCCCTGCCTTCCTATGCATACATAGCGCAGGACTACACGACTCAAGCAGCCTTGTATACCCATCACCAATACATAGCCATCTTGCTTATGTGTGGTGCGTTCTCTCATGGAGCAATCTTCTTCATAAGAGACTATGACCCTGAGCTCAACAAGGACAATGTTCTGGCAAGAGTTCTCGGCACAAAAGAAGCTCTTATTAGCCACCTAAGCTGGGTATGTATGCTTCTTGGCTTCCATACACTTGGTCTATACGTCCATAATGACGTTTGTGTGGCTTTTGGAACTCCAGAAAAACAAATACTAATTGAGCCAATCTTTGCTCAATTCCTAATGGGTGTTTCTGGCAAGACAATGTATGGCTTCGATGCTTTGCTTTCCAACGCAAAC
>QCFP01000037.1 GCA_003280185.1 Prochlorococcus sp. AG-363-L02 | reverse complement strand
ACATTTAAACCAACTATGTTAAAACCTAGTCTCTTTAAGCTCTTGATTTAGCCCAAAAGGGCCTTTAGCAATTCCTCACCCCTTTAGAATTCTGAATACATAAAGATTATCCTGGGCCAATTCAACCGGTTATTCTTCAGGGAAAAGCAAACTAGCTAATTCATCAGCATCTACGTCATATACTCTTGCAAGACTAGTTTCTATTGCACTAGTTACCTCACCAGATAAAAAGCGCATGGAATTCAAGGCATCTTCAGTTATGTCTTCTGTAAGCAACTGGTCCTCGCTTTCCAATTTTTCATCATTAATTACGGCCATTACCCAACTTTGATAGGCATAAACCAAATCAGAGAACTCGAGTTCAGGGTCATTCAAATCCAAAGTCATTTCTAAATGCCGGTTCGAAGGCAACACCAGTCTGAATATTAAAAGAAAGAATGTCCTCCATCGACGCCTCTCTAAAAACTAACCTCCAAGGAAAGCTTTTTGATTTAGCCTTATTAGAGTTAGTAAAGAATTATCGCGAAAGCTTCGAACCTCTCTGGAGTACAGATAGTTGGGTGAAATTCCTTATCTTGCTTGCGCTGAAATCTGGCTTATCGGGAGAACAAGAATCTCTAGAATTGTTTGCAGAAGCAATAGGACATAGGGTGACGTCAAAAATGCGACGTGTTTTTTTCGAAAGAAGACTTGAAGAACAAGGGCTGCTATTGATGGCAGATCCCTCCGAAGCACAGGTCTTAATAATGCCAACTGCCGCTGAAACAGAAATCACTGAGCAGCTAGCATCAGATGCACTTAGGCTAGTTGGGCTTGCAGACAGAACTGTTGCTGATCCCACACTTTGGGAAAGTCATGACTCTTTGCTCGCAATCCCTTGGAAATTCCCTTATAAAAAAAGCTGAATTTTTAGCAATCGGACCATAAATCAGTCGCACTTTGCGACCATGGTCAAAGTGCTTTCTACTTCCGCCTTGACTGAGCTGAACGCCAAAGCTGAATCCTCTATGGAGAAAGAGACTTCACTTCCTAAAACCTATGACCCAGTAGGTACCGAAAACCGTTGGCAAAATGCCTGGGAAGAAAATGGTGCCTTTCACCCTGAAGCGAATTCATCTGCAGAACCATTTTGTGTGGTAATTCCACCTCCAAACGTGACAGGTACCCTCCACATGGGTCATGCATTCAATACAGCCTTAATAGACACGATTGTTCGCTTTCAACGTTTACAAGGGAAAAATGTACTTTGTCTTCCTGGAACAGATCACGCCTCAATTGCTGTACAAACACTTCTTGAGAAACAACTAAAAAAAGAAAACATAGATTGCTCAAAACTAGGAAGGGATATCTTCCTCAAACGTGCCTGGGCATGGAAAACCGAAAGCGGAGGCAACATAGTTCGCCAACTTCGAAGATTGGGTTATTCCGTAGATTGGGAAAGAGAACGGTTTACCCTTGACGAAGGCCTTAGCAAAGCTGTGAGAGAAGCCTTTATTCGTTTACACGATCTAGGTTTAATCTACCGAGGAGAATATCTCGTAAATTGGTGTCCTGCTTCTGGTTCAGCAGTCAGCGACCTAGAAGTAGAAATGAAAGAGATAGATGGTTTCCTTTGGCATTTTCGCTATCCCCTTAAAGAAAAATCAGACCATTCAAATCACATTGAAGTTGCTACTACGCGTCCCGAAACCTTGCTAGGTGACACTGCCGTTGCAGTTAACCCCTCAGATGAACGCTACAAACATCTAATCGGCAAAACCTTAATCGTCCCATTTTTGAACCGTGAAATCCCTTTAATTGCAGATGATCATGTAGATAAAGAATTCGGCACGGGTTGCGTAAAAGTCACTCCCGCGCATGACCCTAACGATTTTGCAATTGGACAAAGGCACCAATTACCACAAATCAACATAATGAATAAAGATGGCAGCATGAACAAAAATGCTGGTCGCTTTGCAGGGCTAGAACGTTTTGAAGCACGTAAAGCTGTTATACAAGCTCTAGAAGATTCCAATTTACTAATCGAGGCAAAACCTCATAGACATAACGTTCCCTATTCTGAACGAGGGAAAGTTCCTGTTGAGCCACTTTTATCAACACAGTGGTTCGTACGCATGGAACCAATTGCATCTAAAGCTCGAGATCATCTAGATAAAAGAGAACCAAATTTCGTTCCAAAAAGATGGGAAAAAGTGTATCGAAACTGGCTACTCGACATAAGAGACTGGTGCATAAGTAGACAACTCTGGTGGGGGCACCGCATACCTGCATGGTTTGTTGTCAGCGAAACAAAAGGAGAGGTGACAAACGCAACCCCCTACGTAATCGCACATTCAACAAAAGAAGCCTTAATTAAAGCTAAAAAGAAATTTGGCGAATCATGTGTGATTCAACAAGATGACGATGTTTTAGACACTTGGTTTTCAAGTGGTCTATGGCCTTTTTCAACGTTGGGCTGGCCTGACGAATCAAATGATGATCTTTCTTGCTGGTTTCCTACAAGCACACTCGTAACAGGTTTCGATATCATTTTTTTCTGGGTCGCAA
>QCFP01000036.1 GCA_003280185.1 Prochlorococcus sp. AG-363-L02 | reverse complement strand
CAAAGGCAATTTCGGCCTCATTAGTAGTATTTTTAATCTTTTCTACTCCATGGCTGACACTTCCTTCAGCATCTATTTGCCTATTTTTCATACCGAATTATAATCTTCTCCTAAATATAATATTGGTCTCTCTTCTAGCAATAACACTTCAACTCATACTGAGAATATGGATCAACAAAAAATTTGATTTTTCATTGAAATACTGGTGGTTAATGGGTGCAGGGGGGATAATTATTCTCTTTCTTGGACCAATATCAGTTGTAAGAACAGTTACTGGAAAAGGGTGGACATGGAAAGGGAGGTCATTGGCTTAGATAAGGAAGAAAATGACCTAAATCGATAAAAGAATATAATAAGTTTAAGTACCAATAGAGAAGTATCACTATATTGCTTTTGTTAAAAGTGTAAGACCCACTAAAAGAGTTAAACATTCAAATGCTCTTTTTATGAACCACCTGCCTTTGGATATCGCATAATGAGATCCCAAAAAACCTCCAAGGAGAGACCCTATTAAAAGAATTGGCAAAAGATCCCAAGCGATATCGCCTCTTACCCCTAAAACTAAAGCGCCGGTACCATTCCAAAAAAAACCCACAAGAATTAATGTATAGGCAACAGCCAAGGCATAATCTATTTCAAACCAGTACACAAGCCAAATAGTAACAAATAGGCCAGTTCCTGAAGTAAGAGATCCATTCAAGATTCCAATACAAAATAAGACCAATCCCCCAAAAAGTAGCTCTAAAGAAGTCTTTTCTCTAACTCTTTTCTTAATCCCAAGGCTTTGATTATTAAATGAATAAAGCCCTATAATCAATGTAAGCAATCCCAGCAGAAAATTAAAGCGCTCTTCAGGCAAAGCTATAACTATTTTTGCACCAAGAAGAACACCTGGTAAACCAAAAATGAGAATTAAAGCTGCAAAACCTTTGTCTAATGAACTCACTTTTAAATAACGAAAAGCAGCCCCTAAGCCCAACGCAACACTTGCAGTTTTATGCGTTGCCAGTGCAATCTGAAATGGTAAGCCTAATAAGATTAGGGCAGGAAGCTGTAACAAACCAGCACCACCGCCTGCCAAAGCCGAAAGAAAGTTTGCAGTAAAAGAAATCAAGCCTAAAGTAATCTGTGTAGTTAGAAAATCAATATTCATGGCGGAAAATTCATCGAACCAATCAGTTTTGAATTCAAATGCTCTAACCCTTACTAAATATCTAAGCAAAATCAAATAAACATTTAATTATACTTAGCTATTCTCCTTGAGGGAAACCCATCTAAAAAGCCCCCTCTTACGAGGGGGCTTTTTAACACTTAACCCAAAAGGCTAATTGTTGTTATTAAGCAATCAAATTGCTTAAGCTCAACCTATTGCTGGAGCAACTAGAGCAACTGGTGTTGATTCAGCAGCAGCTAAATCAAGAGGGAAATTGTGAGCATTACGCTCATGCATAACTTCCATACCAAGATTGGCTCTATTTAGAACGTCTCCCCAAGTAGGAACAACTTTGCCCGAAGAATCAATGATTGACTGGTTGAAATTAAAACCATTCAAGTTGAAAGCCATGGTGCAGATGCCCATAGAAGTCAACCAAACACATACGACAGGGAAAATTGCCAAGAAGAAGTGAAGGCTCCGGCTGTTGTTAAAGCTGGCGTATTGGAAGATTAAGCGACCAAAATAACCGTGAGCAGCCACGATATTGTAGGTCTCTTCCTCTTGGCCAAACTTGTAGCCATAGTTCTGTGACTCAGTTTCAGTGGTCTCACGAATAAGTGAAGAAGTGACCAAAGAACCGTGCATTGCAGAGAACAAGCTTCCACCGAACATGCCTGCTACACCAAACATGTGGAAAGGATGCATCAAAATGTTGTGCTCAGCTTGGAACACAAACATGAAGTTAAAAGTACCTGAAATACCAAGTGGCATTCCGTCAGAGAAGGATCCCTGACCAAAGGGGTAAACCAAGAAAACAGCAAATGCTGCTGATACAGGTGCTGAGTAGGCAACACAAATCCAAGGGCGCATACCCAATCGGTATGACAATTCCCACTGGCGTCCCATCCAGCCACAGATACCAATCAAAAAGTGGAAAACAACTAACTGATAAGGGCCACCGTTATAAAGCCACTCATCCATAGTTGCGGCTTCCCAAATGGGATAAAAGTGGAGGCCAATGGCGTTACTGGAAGGAACAACAGCTCCAGAAATGATGTTATTTCCAAAAAGGAAAGAACCAGCAACAGGCTCACGGATACCATCAATATCGACAGGTGGAGCAGCGATAAAGGCAATGATGAAGCAGATTGTGGCCGCAAGAAGGCAAGGAATCATCAAAACACCAAACCAACCGACATAAATACGGTTATTGGTGGAAGTGACCCATTCACAGAACTGCTGCCAACTGGTTAGATCCGGCCTATTGGTGCGGATTGAGGTGGTCATAAGGACGTGAAAATAGTCCCAAAAAGGGACAAGTAAAAAAGGCACAAAAATTATGCCCTTTAGACTTTAAAGGAAAATTGTGATTACTGTGACCCCCTTGAATAGAGCGCTTTGCAAAAGTTAAGCAAACAACACAAGAGAACCCTTGATGAAATCAATTCTCATTAGTTTAAATCTAGAAAATAAGGCTTCTCTAGAGGGAACAGCCAATTAGAAGAATCTATTCATAGCATCACTTTCTTGCTGAATTTGATTTTGTACAACTCGGCAGAGACCAAATAAGAGACTTGCCCTTGAGATATCGCAAAAATGATCACAAAAGTTGTTAGGGTCTTTAGATAGATCGCTCAGCTTCAAGAAGCTACTCAATGGATGCATGAGTAACTCCTCAACCTCAGTACAAACTATTCAGGTGGAAACATCCAAAGCCTCGAGTTCTTTTGCTGAGAGGGTTTTATATATAAGGCTACCCTGCAACCCAATTTTCCCAATTGGGGCTATCTATCTGGCAGATCATCTACATAAATGTTTCCCTAGCATTAGTCAAAAGATTCTCGACTTAGCAGCTTTGCCAATCTTTGATGTAGAACAAGTCCTTTTAAAAACAATTGATAACTTTCAGC
>QCFP01000035.1 GCA_003280185.1 Prochlorococcus sp. AG-363-L02 | reverse complement strand
GAGACATACCTATGTAATCAATTCAACAGGAAAGATTGAAATGATCTACTTAAAAGTCAAAGCAGCAACTATGGCTGATGAAATCATCAGCGATCTAAACCTGAGCTAATGCGGGCACAAATATCAACCATTCCTTCAAGAACAAGGTTGGGGTATAGGGCCAGCGGAATCTGCCGATGTCTTAAATAATCAAATAATAAAGACGAGTCTCCTCCACAAAGCCAAATAGGGAGTTGGGAATCTATCTGAGCTTCAATAAGAGCCCCGATCAATGATTGAAGGCTCCCTCGCCGCATTGCATGTGATGTTTCTAGAGGAAATTTAGAATCGACAACTTTACCTATGCCGGGATTTTGCAATGCTTGGGCTCTCTCAGCCATTGAAGCGAGCTGCAAGCCTAGCCCTGGGAGCAATTGACCACCAGCAAATTCTCCATCTGCATTCAATCTTGTCAAACTCAAAACTGTGCCTGCATCGGCTACAAGAATCCCATCAAACTTAATTGGTTCCTTCTTAGCCCTCCTCAAAGCTCCCCAAGCTGCCAATGCACGATCAATCCCTAGCCAAGGAGGCAAGCATTTGATAGGCACATCATCTAAAGCAAGTTTAGTTCCAGGTTCTAAAAAAACTCCTTCAGGAATTGGGCCTACTGATGCCCAAGCAGCCAAACGATCTTTCATTCTCAACAATTCCATGGAATCTGGGGAAGTATGAGAAAAATTCCACTCTCCACTATGTTCTTCAGCCCAATGCCAACGAGTATTACCAATTAGCAAACAAAGTCTCCCACTGCTCACGTTTAAATTCCTTCCCCCATTACTCCTGGAAGATGAATACCACACTCTTCTTTAAGCCCACCAAAGCGTGTTCCCCGACCTTTGGTTTCACCTGAATCAGCAGAACTTGAATGCCAATCGCCTACGGTTGAATATCCCTTCTCAAAGAGCGGATGTTGAGGGAGATCATTTTCCTGCATGTAATAAAAAACATCTTTAGGTGTCCACTCCAGAAGCGGTCTTAAAGAAAACCTTCCTCTAATTAAATCCAATACATTCATTGTTCCACGATGTTGTGTTTGCCCCCCTCTAACACCACTAGCCCAACACAAAGCCTTGTTGTCATCAAAGGCCTTTTCTAAAGGCTGAACTTTCCTGATTAAATGGTATCTCTCAATATCGTCAACACATCCTGTCTCCCATAAACAACCATACAAAGCTTCCATCCGTGCAGGAGACATTGGACTTTGAACAGGCCTAATATCCAATCCGAATTGTTGAGTTAATTCTTCAGCATAACGATAAGTTTCAGAGGGCAAATAACCCGTATCAACCCAAATGACCGGTACATCTAACCCTCCCTTAAGCAAAAAAAGCATGTGAAGCAATACAGAAGACTGGATTCCAAAACTCGTTGTTAAAACGAACCCAGAGCCAAATTTATCTAGAGCCCAAGCCAGCCGCTCCTTGGCCGGCATCCCTGTTAATAAAGCTCTCACCTCTTCAATAGAAGCACCCAAATACAGGGTCAAGTCCTGATTAGTTATGAGACCTAAGCCTTCAGAAGGTTTTGGAGACAAATCTTTCATTTAACAATCATCAAATTCCAATTTATTAAAGGGGCTTGGAGAAGCAAGCTTAACGAGTCATTAGGGAAAAATCGCGAACTCAATCGAATTCAAAATAAGGAAATGGTCTAGATCTCAAGGTTGCCTACACTTCTCTTTGGTTGCACAAACCTCAGCTTCTGGCTTCTGATGAAAGTCTTATTAGGCAAAGCAAAAGATGAATGAGCTAATGGCTGTTCTTCAAAACCCTGAGGCAGTTATCACACTAGCCATTTTAGTTCTAGCAATAGTGCTATTCATAAGTGGTGCCTTGGCACCTGAACTTACTGGACTACTTAGTGTCGGATTATTAATAGGTAGTGGAACTCTCACTCCTCAAAAAGCACTTGCAGGATTTGGGAGCCCAGCTCTCATTACCCTCATGGGATTATTTGCAGTGTCAGCGGCATTGTTTAAAAGCGGAGCTTTAGATCGCCTTAGAGAGTTAATTGCCTCAGAGCGCATACGCACTCCACGTCGATTAATTGCTCTTTTAGCACTAGTAGTGGCTCCTATCTCTGGTGTGGTACCAAATACTCCGGTTGTTGCATCTTTACTGCCAGTCATTGAAGCATGGTGCCATCGTCGGCGTCTTTCACCTTCAAGAGTTTTACTACCTTTATCTTTCGCTACTGTTCTTGGAGGAACGCTAACGCTTCTAGGAAGTTCCGTAAATCTTTTAGTGAGTGATATCAGTGAACAACTTGGCTATGGCTCACTAAAATTATTTAGCTTTACCTCTATTGGCATCCCAATATGGCTAATAGGAACTTGCTATCTTTTGCTTGCGCCTGAATCATTGTTGCCTGATCGTGGCCGAAATATTAATGAACTAGGTGTTAACAAAGAACAAACTGGTTACTTCACAGAAGTAACCATTCCATCAGACTCTAATCTCGTAGGTCAATCACTTCATAACAGTCGCCTACAAAGAAGATTTGATGTTGATGTACTTGAACTGCAAAGAAGCAAAGAACGTTTCTTACCACCTCTAGCTGACCGCAAACTCGAACCAGGCGACAGATTGCTTCTTAGAGTTACTAGATCAGACTTGCTACGTTTACAACAGGAACATACTGTTCAATTAGCTACTAAAAGCTCAAAGGATGTTTCACCAAAAAAAACATCCGGCGACTCAGATGAATGTCAAAAAACTGTTGAAGTCCTTCTACCAGCAGGATCAACCTTAGCTGGAGCAAACCTTCGAGAATTACGCTTTAGGCAACGACATAATTCAACAGTTCTTGCCTTGAGAAGAGGACAACAAACCGTCCAAGAAAGAATTGGGCAGGCAGTTTTAAGAGAAGGTGATGTGCTACTACTTCAAGCCCCACTAGATGCAATCAGAGGTCTACAAGCCAATAATGATCTTCTGGTCCTAGATCAACTAGAAAATGACCTTCCAACTGTCCCTAAAAAACCTATCGCCATTGGGATTGCATTAGCAATGCTTATTTTGCCTTCAGTGACCTCTATTCCTCTTGTGGCAAGTGTTCTTTTGGCTGCTGTTGCAATGGTTGTTGGAGGATGTATTCGACCAAGAGAATTGCAAAGGTCAATTCGTCTAGATGTAATTTTACTTCTGGGATCGCTCTCAAGCTTCAGTGTTGCTATGCAGACTACAGGTTTAGCAAATGCTTTAGCTCAAGGAATGGAATATTGGCTGAAAGGATGGCCAAATTATGCAGCTTTGCTAATCATCTTCCTCTCAACAACAATTCTCACTCAAGTGATTAGTAATGCTGCATCCGTTGCCCTTTTTGTACCTGTAGCAATACAACTTGCTCCAGGGATGAATCTCCCCCCTAGCGCTTTATTAGTAACAGTACTGTTTGGGGCAAGCCAATCTTTCCTCACACCTATGGGTTACCAAACTAACCTTATGGTTTTTGGCCCAGGACGTTACAAATTCCTAGATGTA
>QCFP01000034.1 GCA_003280185.1 Prochlorococcus sp. AG-363-L02 | reverse complement strand
TATTTCTCCATTGCCGGTGAGGTCTCTTTTGATGTTTTCTCTTTCAAGATCTTCATCATCACCACCTAGAGCTATTAGGCCCTGTGCATATTCAACACCGGTATCTTTAGCTCGGCTTTTTGGATCAAGAAAGTCACCAGTCCGATAGCTAGGAGTCAGTGTTGTACCTGAAAAATCTGCTCCAGAAGCGATTGATTTATCGCCACTAGCAACCATGTCTTTTACGGAGAAGACCAACGGGTATTCCACTCCACTTGGAGCGAGAACAGTGATGAGGGCGAAGTCAATTCCACCCTTTGCTGCGAATTTCCCGCCTGACAGGTCACCATAAACCTGATCAATTGCTGTGTTGTTTGCTGGGCTGATGATTTTGGCAGGAACAAAATCAGCTTTTTTGCGCTTGCTTGAAGCAACCTTTACAAAGATCTCAGTTGGTTGAAGGCAAAGATCTGTAAAGCCTCCATCTGCGCTGATGGAACCTGTAGAGCCAGAACTGATGCTTTTACATGAATTAGCTTGGCCCGAATTCACAACTTTGCCAAAGTCAGCATTACCTCTTTCGTTCCCTAGAACGAATGCGGCTGAGGCACTGCTAGGAGCAGTTATAAAGGTTAGACAGAAAGCCAGCACCAAGGCCAGCATGGGACGAAACAGCATGGGAGAAAGCCTGATGGCAGATTACTGCGGGTATTACCACCCAATGGGTCTTTGGGATCTTACAGGGGTCAAATGACAGTTAGGTAATGACCTTTGTAGCTCTCAACAACCCGTCGCTTAGTAAAAGGGGTAATAATGACCCTCTCAAACTAAGCTCAAGGCCTTCTAATACTTGATTAATGGCCGTTTTGAACAGCTAAGAGTCTGGCAAGAGAGTCTCGATGCTCTAGAAACTTAATTTTATAAATCAAGGGATCTAGGGTTTTGATTTTGGCTTTTAGGCCCGCCGAAATCGATTTTTTTCTGTTCTTAGATTCTCTTTCTCTTTTAGGTTGGAACGAACCAATGCTGGAAATGGGGGTTCTTATGTAGTTAATTTTGTGATCTTTGGGAATTTGCGAAAAGATGAGGTCCTGATCCCTTTAATTTTTTAATCCGGAAAGCAATAACGCATCTAACAATTTATGGGCAAGCTGAAGTTTGGGTTGAACGGGCATCAATTGAACCAACCCATTTTTTCCTAGTAACCAACCTCCGTTTGTATCGACCTCAAATCCTTGCCCATCACGATCGATTGGATTTGCCATTAATAGGTCGCAATCTTTTTGCGCTCGTTTCATCTCTCCACGTTTTTGGATCTCGCTGTCTTCACCGGAAAGGGCTGCAAAACCTAGTAGAACTTGTCCAGGTAGGCGTTTTGTCGCCATCTCTTTTAAAAGGTCTGGAACTTGCTCTAAATCTTCTTGAATAGTTGAAAGAAGCTCTTCTTTTCTGATTTTTTTATTATTTTGACCTCTCTGAAGTCGTAAATCCGCAACTGCTGCAGCCATTACGACTGCATTGGCGCTTCTCTGGAGCTCATTCAGCAGCTCTTTCATTTGATTTGCATTTGTTATTGGATAAGTGGTTAAACCTTCTAACAAGCCTTCTGGTGTTTGTAGTGGACCATGTATCAGGTCTACTTTTGCTCCTCTTAGCTTGGCTGCTTGAGCTAGGAGTACACCCATCTTTCCGCTGCTTCGATTAGTTAGTAGCCTTGCTGGATCTAAAGGTTCAACTGTGGGACCGGAAGTTGTTAATAGTCTTAGTCCAGTCCAATCTTTCGTGATTTTGCCTTCAGAGCTTGCTTGCAAAAAGGCACTCTCAATTGCAAGTTGAATTAGTTCATTTGAAACCATTCGACCTTCTCCTACCCGGTCACATGCGAGCAAGCCTTCTGAAGGTTCTAGGCAAAGGAGATTGTTGAATGTTTTGAGCCTTTCCCAGTTACCCTTAATCGCTTGATTGCCCCACATACCTGTATTCATTGCGGCAGCGGCCACAATTGGCTTTTCAAAGGCCAGCAAAACACTAGCCAAAAGACCTTCTGCTAGGCCTTGCGACCATCTTGCAAGTGAAGATGCACTAAGTGGCGCTACAACTATTAGATCAGCCCATTCAGCAAGGGCAATATGCAAAGGTTTTGCTTGTTGGGGACTCCACTGATCCTCTTCTTGAAAACATTTGTTTCTGCTAAGGCTTGCAAGGGATAGCGGACTGACAAGTCGCGCCGCGCTCGGCGTAATTAAACATCTAACTTCGGCACCTGATTTAATTAGGGAGCTAACTAGAAGTGGGGTTTTTACAGCTGCAATACTTCCACTAGCTGCAACAAGTATCTTTCGTCCCTTTAGAAGATTCGTTGATTTACTCCTCATCGAAAAGTTCCTGGTCTAAAAGATGCAGATAAGGCTCCGCAAGTTCTGGATGATGGATGGCTATAGCCCTTAGCAGATGCCAATCGTTTAAACCGTCAAAAGGGGTTGGATAGTCATCATCTTCTAATCGCTTGGCAAGAAGAGCCACTGATTCTTCATCAAACTCTTGAAGATCTTCTGTGATGCACAGTTTTGAGGCCTTCCCTAATAATCCTTTGGGATTCTCCATGGAACTCGCTTATCATTCTCATCAATCTCATTTTGCCTTGAAAGTTAGGCTTCTGGAAGATGGGGAATTAGCTCAGTTGGTAGAGCGCTGTGATCGCACCGCAGAGGTCAGGGGTTCGAATCCCCTATTCTCCATAACCGCTAACTTCATGTGCTTGTTTTATATCACTAACTTAAAAAAACCAGTTGTTTCTGAATAGCAAATGAGATTAAGAACCTAATTAACTATCTTGCTCTATGTGTGAACCTTGGCACAATAAGTTTATGAGAGGCTCAACACTGCTAAAAATATCTAAGCGGATTCCACTATTGATTGGTCTAGGAGCCACTGTATTCTTGTGCGTTGTTCAACGCCCAAGTTCCCTTCTTACATTTGGCTTTATTTCCTTGGCAGGGATACTTACTCTTCCTAGTCCAAAAGGTTATCCCACTTCGTTGATATGGGATTCAAGAGCTTTTTGATCAATTGTTATGTCTCAGTCGAAGCGTGAGCAGGTGGTGAGCCACCTTAGGTATATCCGTCAGGAGCTTCGTGAGATGCACCAAGGTGTTTTAGAAGAAGGGATGTTGCCTGAAGCTGGAGAAATCAGAGGTGTAATGGCGCAAATGGAGGCATTACTTGAGTTGCTAGAGGGTAAGTCAGCTAAAAAGGCAGATGCCAAAGCTGGTTAAAAGAATCTTTCTTCTGAAATTGAACCTACAAGAAGAACTTTTTTGAGAAACTTTCCAGATGATGTATAAATCCTAATTATTTTCACTTGTTTAATTCAATGTTGATTAAGTCGTTTATTTTTGGATATAAAAGCTGATGGTCAGGAAACTCCAGGACACCGGTTTATATAGAAACATTGGCATGGCGATTGATCGCTTAGAAAGCTGGACTATTAATCCATGGAGGAGATTCTCGTTATTATTAATAGTATTATTTTCAACTTTTCTAATAGGCAGTTCAATCGGAATGATTAATGGCGTCTTGGCCTTAATGGATCCAATAGGAGCATTTTTTACAGTATTGATTTTGGAAATAATGGTTAGAGCCCGTGGAGTTTGGATCTTTGAGAAACGTGGGAGAATTTCGCGACAGTTAATTGACG
>QCFP01000033.1 GCA_003280185.1 Prochlorococcus sp. AG-363-L02 | reverse complement strand
TTGATTTAAATGAACTCTCTTCCTTAACAAATCTGCTAAGTATTTATTCGGATGTATCGGTTATTTCGCCAAGTGTCGCATCGTGCTGAATCTGTTTTTCATTTAAAATATTTTCTAAGTAAATAAAAGATGGAGAATCCATGGCTGAGTTTTCTTCGGTACCGAATGAGATCAGTCATAAAGACTTGAACTCATTATTGCTTTCAGCCTTAAAAGAAAGTTATTCTTCTAGCAATGATTTGCCTGAATCCAATGCGAAGGAGGAGAGCTTCAAAATAATGTTGGCTGAATGGACGAATATGAGTAAAACAATTGTTGACACATTACGGACTAAACATCCTTCAATCATTAAAGACTTGAAACCTAAGCAGGCTATGGCATTAGGGGCTTTAGAGGTACATCTTTCCATGGCCTTGCAGGCAAGATTTGCTATAGACACAGATAAAGATTCTTAAATTCAGTTTTCAAAATTTTATTTACTTTTTCGACGATTAGTGATTAGTTTGTGTGTAAAATATAAACATATTTTAAAAATATCTGAATAGTTTAAGGTGAGTAACTATTTTGGAATCTTCAAGAAAAGCTAATCAATCCTCAAACAAGCGTCCTCGGTTTTGGTTGGGACCACTAGTAGCAGGTGGATGCTTCGCTGTTGGTTATGGAATTACACAGCGTTTAATTAGCCTTGGTAGCCCAAAAAATTCATTGCAATACCAATACTTTGAAGAGAAGGTTTTTTCTGGAGTTGACTTGGAGACACTTCGCAATCTTCATGATGGTAAAAGTTCGGAATTGCTTTCAGGTTCTTATTTGATCGATACGCAGGGTCCAATGAGATCTGTGGCCAGTGCCAGTGAGATCAATGATTTTGTTAATTCACCTGAAGAAAGTCCCTCTGTGCTTGATGTGGTTCAGTCAAGCAAAGTTGAGAATCTATCCAAAGTTTTAAGCAAACAACCAGAAAATGGTTGGACTTCTCTTCCTAGTATTCCTTGGGTCCCTAGGTTCCCTTCTGCAAGGACTTTCTTCCTTCCAAAAGATTTGCCTAAGGTGCCCTAGAGCACAATTTTTGAAGTGCATTATCTACGTTTTATGAGTTCACCAGATTTTTTGATTCAAGCCACATTGAAGCGTTTTTTCGCACGAACTGAAAGGCTGGTTAGAGAGGGACCAGACCGTTTACGCCACGAACTAAAGCTGTTTTACGAAGAAGTGATCACTGAGGCCGATTTGATGGAGCAAGAATCCTCATCAGAGGAAGTGGTAGAGGATGTTAGTTCTTTTTGCCCAACAGATATTGATCAACCCCAGGAAATAGTTGATCGGCTTCGTGCCAAGGTAGCCGACTTAAGCCACAAGTTAGATATCTGACTTAATGATTGCTGTAGATTTTTTTGATACTGTAAATCGTGGAATACGGGCTCTAAGAATATGGGCAACATTTTTGTGCTTAATTATTTTTCTTTGGTGGGATAGCCGTTCTTGGACATATTGCAGGGGATTTAGTAGGCCTAGACGTGAAATACGTCAACAAATAAGAGCTAAATGGCTTGCTTCAGAGCTAATTCGGCTTGGGTCTGCATTTATTAAATTAGGCCAACTGCTATCGGCGAGACCAGATGTCCTACCTTCTGGATGGATAGTTGAGTTGGCTCAACTTCAAGATAAGGTGCCACCATTTGCTTTTAGTCAGGTTCAGACTTTGCTTAAGGAGGAATTAGGAGCGAGATGTCTGGATATTCGTGATTTGGAACAACACCCTCTAGGTGCAGCTTCGTTAGCTCAAGTTCATCTCGCCAAATTACGCAATGGTCGTCAGGTTGTTTTTAAGGTTCAAAGACCAGGCCTTGAGAAGTTATTTCGCCTTGACTTAGATGTAATGCAAGATGTTGCTGCAGTCTTGCAACGACATCCAACTTGGGGACGTGGAAGAGATTTGATTGGCATAGCTAAGGAATGTAGAAGAGTGTTACTACGAGAACTTGATTTTCGGCAGGAAGCGCAGTATGCAGCTCGTTTTCGACAGCAATTTTTAGATGATCCGCAAATACGTGTACCTTCAGTTGTTTGGAACTTAAGTACCCGGCGTATTCTTTGTCTTGATTATTTGCCTGGCATAAAAGTCAATGATCGACAATCAATCTTGGAGCTAGGTGTAAAGCCTTCTGATGTAGCGGAGATAGGAGCAGCAAGCTACCTACAACAATTAGTTAGGTACGGTTTCTTTCATGCTGATCCCCACCCTGGAAACCTTGCTGTAGCAAGTGATGGTGCATTGATTTATTACGATTTTGGAATGATGGGCTCAGTCTCTGATCGCCTTCGCAAAAGGTTAGGGGCAATGGTTCGTGCAGCAGCTAGACAAGATGCGACTGCTCTAGTTAATGAATTACAAGCTGCAGGTGTTATTGCTGTTGATGTTGAGTTGGGGCCTGTACGACGTTTGGTGAGACTGATGTTTCGGGAAATATTGACACCTCCATTTAATTCAAAGCTGATGGAGAAATTATCTGGCGATATTTATGACCTGGTTTATGGGCAACCTTTTCGCATTCCTGTTGAGTTAATTTTCGTTATGCGTGCGTTATCTACTTTTGAAGGAGTTGGCAGGAGCCTTGATCCGGGCTTTAACCTGATGTCTATTGCCAAGCCTTATTTTCTTCCACTTATGAATTCGAGTAGCTCTGGGCCGAATGACTTGTTCAATGAATTAGGCCGTCAGGTTGGTGAAATAGGGAGTCGCGCCGTGGCTCTGCCAAGACGGCTTGATGAAAGTCTTGAAAGACTTGAACAAGGAGATTTGCAATTGCAAATTCGAATGGGTGAATCAGATAGACAGTTTCGTCGCATGGTCAATGTTCAGCAGTCATTCAGTCAATCAGTTTTGCTAGGCAGCTTTGCTATTTCTGCATCGCTACTGTTTTTAAGTAACCAGCCTAGGTTTGCTGGTATACCCATCATCATTTCGATTCCAGTATTATTTAGTTGGCTAAAATTGCAGATTAAACTAAGGAGGGAGGCTCGCTTGGATAAGAAAATATCATCTGCTAGATGATATTGATTTGTAAAAAATTTCAGCAAGTTTAACAATTAAGCTAAGCCTATAGGACCTTCTCCAGTCATTCCTGCATATTTGCTCTGGCTTCCTAGTTCATCCTCTATTCGTAGAAGTTGATTATATTTAGCAACTCTTTCACTCCTACTTAGTGAGCCAGTTTTAATTTGTCCTGAACGTGTCGCTACAGCAAGATCTGCAATAGTTGTATCTTCTGTTTCACCACTACGATGACTAATAACACTTGTATAGCCAGATTTGGTTGCTAAGTTTATGGCTTCCAGTGTTTCTGTTAGAGAACCTATTTGATTTACCTTTATTAAAATTGAATTTGCTATATTTTGTGTGATTCCTTTTTGGAGTCTTTCGGTATTGGTCACAAATAGATCATCGCCAACAAGTTGAATATTTTTACCCAGTTCTTTAGTTAGTATTTCCCAGCCTTCCCAGTCATCCTCAGCTAGTCCATCTTCAATCGAAATAATTGGATATGCACGAGTTAATTTTGCTAATTCATTTACCATTTCTTGACTGGAGTAGCTATTTCCTCCAAAAACATACTTTCCATTTTTGAAGAATTCTGTGCTTGCAACATCTAAGGCCAATGATATTTGTTCACCTGCCTTATATCCTGCTTTTTCAATTGCATCTACTAGGAGCTCTCCTGCTTCATTATTACTAGTCAAATTTGGAGCGAAGCCACCTTCATCTCCAACAGCAGTTGATAGGCCTTGTTCAACTAGTAAAGATTTCAG
>QCFP01000032.1 GCA_003280185.1 Prochlorococcus sp. AG-363-L02 | reverse complement strand
GTAATAGAGCTCCATGGCAAGGTTGGAGTCATCGTCATCATAAGTATTGGAATCAAGGGTCCCTTTATGTTCGGTGACGTGATTAAGAGCACCAAATGCAAACCCAAGTTTGTTGCCATCAACAAAGGCATCATTCCAATTCATACCAACAAACCATCCTTGAGATTGCTCTCTGGTTCCAGCTGCAGCTGAGCTTGGAATGTTGTATTGAGTGATGTCGTAGCCAACACTCAATGAAGGAATAATTCCTGATTCTTCAGGCTGCCAGAATGCACGGAAGGCATAACTGTCAGCGCTTGAATCACAATTTGAAGAGCCTGCAGCTGTTGCATCGCAATCATAAACAGCGTCGTCACCGTCCATGGTTCCGAAACCAGATGTAGCTTCTTGGCCCTTAAGTGCATAGGCAAGAGAGACTTGCCATTGAGGGTTTCCGTAGCTGACCTTACTTAACCAAATTGAATCTGATTCAACAGTGAACATTCCTCCGGAACTTGGGTCGCTTCCCTTTCCTGACTCTGCTGTGTAACCAGTACTTGCTGAAAAGCGAGCCTGCATTGGATCGTCAACTTCTTGCTTCCAAGCAACACCAAAGCCTGCTCCAGTGCTGGCACCGTAGGTGCCATAGTTACCACCAAGTTTGAAGGCCTTAAGAATTGGCTTGTACACAGAAGGTGCACTATCAAGCATGTAATAATTTTCGATTCTTGGCCCTACAAAGACAGTAAACTGCTCTGCATATGGGAACTGATACCAGATCTTGTCAACCTTTACTGCATCTTCATTGGAATTAGCCCACTCAAGATAAGCCTGAGGCACATAAGCTGTGGTTTTTCCACCAAAAGCAGATGTTGAGTAATTACCTGACTTCAATCTTGTATAAAGAAGATCGTCACCAGTAAAACTAGTGTTCAAATCCAACTGGAAGGTGTAATTCATGCTGGCAGCATCATCGCGAGAAGCGAGAGCGTCTTTCTGCCCTTCTATTTGGTAAGCAGTACCAGCGAGAGAGAAAATCGCCTTGCCTTTTAGCTTTGTAGTGGTTGAGAACTGGCCTGCAGCCATGTCGCCAACGCGAGCTTCGATGCCATCAACTCTGCCCTTAAGAACAGCAAGCTCAGGACCGAATTCTGAAAGAAGGCGCTTGACGTCATCACTAACTTCAGTGACGCGATCAAGACATGAATTCAATAATGCAGCTGCCTCATAACGAGTGATTGAACGGTTACCACCGAAAGTTCCACCGGGGTATCCGGCTACACAGCCGTAACGCTCGGTCAAACTTGAAAGAGCTTGGTATGCCCAATCGGTTGGATAAACGTCAGAAAATTGAGAGACGCTGGTGACCTGCTCGCCGGCTGCTGAATAATCAGACACACCGTCAATATTGAGGTCTGCGGCTTGTGCAGCCATTGGTGCCATAAGGCCCAATGCAGCAGGAGCCACCAGCAATTGCTGGAAGAGTTTCATTTAGTTCCTCACACGGAAATACCCAATAAAATGGGTAAACGAAATTTATCTAATTTCCTGGAATGACAATATAAATAAGGATCTTTTGTGTGTGACAAAAGATACCAGGTGAACATAAATTCATTACTCATTATATTGCTTATTTTAGCTTTTAGCGGATAAGAGGGTATAAGTTACAGAGATTAAAATTATTTAAGAGGGAAGCCTAATGCTTCTCTTTCTTTCAACCAAGAGTCTGCAACCCTTCTAGCAAGTGCCCGTATTTTAGCAATCGTTGCGGTTCTTTCAGTAACAGATATCACACCTCTTGAATCCAAAAGATTAAACGTATGTGAACACTTAAGGACAAAATCTAATGCTGGTGATGGCAACCCTTTTTCTATTAACTCAGAGGCTTCTTTCTCATATAATTCAAATAATTGAAAATGTCTTTCAGGGTTAAGTCCATTAAAGTTAAACTCACATTGCCCCTTCTCGAAAGGAAGCCAAATATCTCCATAAGTCTTAATTTTATTCCACTTTAAAGACCAAATACTCTCAACTTCCTGCAAATACATGGCCAATCTTTCCAGGCCATATGTGATTTCTATGGAAACAGGGCGGCAGTCCAATCCACCACATTGTTGGAAATAAGTGAATTGAGTAACTTCCATACCATCAAGCCAAACTTCCCAACCAACACCCCAGGCTCCTAAAGTTGGAGACTCCCAATTGTCTTCTACGAATCTAATATCATGATCTGCAAGGCAGATACCAAGTGATTGTAAAGATTCCAGATAAATTTCCTGAATTAAATCCAAAGAAGGTTTTATAAGTACTTGATATTGAAAGTAATGTTGGGATCTATTTGGATTATCCCCAAAGCGACCATCAGCAGGTCTCCGACATGGCTCAGGGTATGCAACCGACCATGGTTCCGGCCCTAACGCACGAAGAAACGTGTGCGGACTCATGGTTCCCGCTCCCTTTTCTGTGTCATAGGGCTGCAAAATCAAGCACCCTTGCTCTGCCCAAAAATGATTTAGAGCTGAAATAATGTCCTGAAAATACACTATTGACCCCTCACAAGAATTCTTGGCAATTGACGCTTGTGGTTAACTAGATTTTTCAAACCTTTACTGCTAGTCAGCATGTTCCAAGACACTACGCGAAACATAAGTATGCAAGATTAAACTACTTTAAATATTCAAATAGAGATATTTTTCTTGGTTAGATGCAGATATTCAAGCAAGACCCAACAAACAAGAGGTCGGAATAGGTATAAACCACCAATCATCTCGCTCTGGGAAAGGCTTTTGGGCGGCGAAAATCCTACCAATAAGCTGGTGCTTTCTTGCACTTAGACCTAAAAGCCTCTAATCAAAACAAGTCCTACACAAGTATTAGCTGCCTAAGCATATCGCTCATTTCTACACCAGCGAAAGCTAATGAATGTTTAGAAAACCCAGCATCATTTTCTACTGAAGATTGTTATGAAACACCAGATCGATATGAGATAAAAATATATGAACTTGGTCTATGCACTTCAGACCCTTTAAGTAGCACTAATTTCGATGGAAGCTCATGCTCCGCAACGTATTCAAATTCAGATGGGCTAACATTAAATATAGCTCCAGGTTCACAACAGGGAATAAAAGGTGGGACAACAACTAAACCGGCAGCAGGAAATTATGAGCATGCATATATAAAGATGGCAAATACTTTCGGGTTAAATGGCAGCTATACAATTAATGGAACAACTTTTTATTCCACATCAAATGGAAGTGCTAGTACTTCTCTCTCCAAAGGTCAGAATTGGACTGAAGTGCTTTATGACTTTTCAGGTGGAGACAGCTGTGATCAAGGTGACTATTCTGCTTCAGAAACATTTACTAGTGGGGTCACAGGAACAATCAAGGCAAGACTAACTAATAACTCATATACCACAGTTAGTTCATGCCCAAGTGCAACCAGACTTGTAGGAAGCTTCGCACCATCAAGTCCGATTAGCATCACTAATGATCAACTAGGTTTAGAAGTTAATTTCACTGTTACCAAAAGTGGTATGACAGTTTTTCGACAAAATACTTCTTCAGTGGCACAATTCGGAAGTGGTCCTTTTAGAGCACGATTTACTGCATACTAATTTCACCATAACATTAGTAATATTTAATACCTGAACGCAAATAAATTCGCCACTACAAAGAGAACCATAACCAGCTTCATCTCAAATTCGATCATCAATAGAGAATCAGAGTTATCTATACAAACAAAATGCTTTAGTTGGGTTCAAGCTAACAAAAAATAGGTCACTATTCTTTATTAGTTATATTAATGAAGCCATATCATATCTACATTTACTGATAGCCACCTCATAAAGCCAAGAGCTCAAGAGTTCTTCGAAGAATTCGTCCACTTGCTTTACCATCCCCAAATGGATTATGGACACTTGCCATAGTTTTGTAAGCTTCCTTATCCTCTAACAATCGAATTGCTTCTGATGAAATCTTCTGTGGATCTGTTCCAACAAGAATTGCCGTTCCTGCTTCAAGAGCCTCCCTACGCTCAGTAGTGTTTCGCAAAACAAGAACTGGCTTTCCAAACGCAGGAGCCTCTTCCTGCAGCCCACCAGAATCAGTCAGCAACAAACAACTCCTTTTCATGACTGCAACTAATTCTCCGTAATCCAAAGGATTAGTAAGAACAATTCGTGGATTACCCCCCAAATATTTCTTTAAAGCCTTTCTCACAACAGGGTTTCTATGCATTGGGAGGATTATTACGGCTTCAGGGTATGAATCAAGAAGAAGGTTTAA
>QCFP01000031.1 GCA_003280185.1 Prochlorococcus sp. AG-363-L02 | reverse complement strand
GGCATGCATCATGCACGTAAACACTGCAAGCATGCTCAAGGAGTCATTGGGGGCGGTGCGGTAAGTGTTTTTTACGAACAACTCGGCAGATCACTGCCAAAAGGAACAATAATCTCAGTAGGAGAAGGAGAAAAACTTCTTGAAAAACTGATCAGAAAAGATGAAATCAAAGAAGAGCGATGTTTTGTAGTTGGCGAAGAGCCTAGACATGGACTCATTCATGAACAACCATCATCGTCATCTAAAACTGCCTGTAATTATGAATATATAAGATCTATCTGGCCAGAAATGAATTGGTATTTAGAGGGTGGGGATTTTTTTCTAGGGGTACAAACAAAACGAGGATGTCCACATAATTGCTGCTATTGCGTTTATACAGTTGTAGAAGGTAAAAAAGTACGAGTTAACCCTATCGACGAAGTAGTTGCTGAAATGAGACAATTATATGATCTAGGTGCAAGAAGCTTCTGGTTCACAGATGCACAATTTATACCTGCAAAACGTTATATAGAAGATGCTAAGATACTGCTTAGAAAAATCAAATCAGAAGGACTTCGAGATATTCGATGGGCAGCATATATTCGAGCAGATAATCTAGATTTGGAGCTTGCAGAACTGATGGTTGAAACAGGAATGAATTACTTCGAGATAGGTATTACATCTGGGTCTCAAGAACTAGTAAGAAAAATGCGAATGGGTTATAACCTACGCAATGTACTAGAAAATTGCAAGTTACTTTCAAATGCAGGCTTTAAAGATCATGTATCAGTAAACTATTCCTTCAATGTTATTGATGAAAGGCCCGAAACAATTCGCCAAACAATTGCATACCATAGACAGCTTGAGAAAATTTTTGGGGAAGAAAAGGTTGAACCTTCTATCTTCTTCATAGGTTTACAACCACACACACATCTTGAACAATATGGTTTTGATAAGGGATTAATTAGACCTGGCTATAATCCAATGAGTATGATGCCATGGACAGCAAGAAAGTTACTCTGGAATCCAGAGCCAATGGGTAGTATTTTTGGCAACATTTGCCTTAAGGCTTTTGATCAGGACCCTAACAACTTTGGAAAAACTGTCTTTAACTTGCTTGAGAAAGATTATGGAATTGCACCATTAGAAGATGCATTGCGAGCACCTGTAAAAGGAGAGCGTGCTTTAGCAACGGCATTTAATTGAAAAACGATAATAAATGCAAGTACAATTATTGCTAGAAAACCTGACAAAGGATTATTTAGCTTCTCTATATCTGGACCAGTAAGCCATGAAGGAGTGTCCTTAGAAAGAGTATATAAGCAATTATTCAACAGGAACCAAATACTCACTAAACCGCCGTGTAATCCAACGCATCCCCAAAGAGATCCACCATCGAGAATTCGTCTGAAATTTAGTACTATCCCCAATAGAAATAACCCTAGGATCAAGCTAATCATTGGGAATAAACCAACATCAAACCGAATATGCGCAATGCTAAAAAGTGAAGCCTGTATTACACCTCCCCATCGAGGACCAATTAAGTGATTCATCTCACCCCAAAGCCAGCCTCTAAAAACTAGTTCTTCAGCAAAACCCACACCAAATAATAATAGTAGGGCATTTATAACTTCCCCTGAGTTAAATTCATTAACCCAAAGCAACCAACCTCCAGTATGAAGCGTGAAACTGATTAACAGAAGAAAAGAAACTGACCATAGTATCCCTCTTAAAAATATATAATTACCTTGTTTAGTAAACATACCTGAAACCCCTAAAACCTTCCATGTATCTCTAAAACCCCATCGAATCTTTATCCAATAAGGCAATGCCAATAGAAAAAGAAAGAAGCTAATTATCGTACCGAACAAATCAGATCGTTCTAAGAAAAAATCAAGACCAAATACTCTTAATATTTGTACCAATACCCATCCCAAAAAATATAGCCCAGGGATAAATGCCGCAAAAGCTAACCAACGAGTATAAATATTTGAAAAAGTAAGCATTAATAGACTAACTCAGCTTTCCTTTTCAAGTGTACTTGTAAGTCCCTTAGCCTTAAGCGACTCACAATAAAATTCTGCTGGTTCCAAGTCACAAACAATTACTAGACCAACACCAGTGTTATGTGCTTCAAGCATCACAGCCAATGCACCTTGCTCGCTTAATTGTGGTACGACTTCTAAGAGAACGGAAACAACATAATCCATTGTATTAACTGGGTCATTATGAAGAAGAACTTTATACATAGGTGAAGGTTTCCGGACCTTCACAACTTCCTTCTCAATAACAGGTGCACCAGAGGCTCTGGGTTTAGGAATCATTGATGCCATGGCAAGGATGCTTGTTAAAGTAAATCTATGATCAAGAATAGGCTGCTACAAGAAATTAAAGCGACGATATACGGTTCATAGCAGTTATAACATTCTCACGACTATTAAACCCAGAAAGTCGAAAATATCCTTCCCCAGCGTACCCAAAACCACTACCAGGTGTCCCCACGACATATGCCTTCTCAAGCAACTGGTCAAAAAATGCCCAAGAATCAATCCCTGAAGGTGTCTTTATCCATACATAAGGGGCATGTTCGCCACCATAAACTGTTAATCCTGCAGCTAAAAGCTCTCTTCTAATAATAGAAGTATTTTCCATATAAAAATCCACAAGAGAAGCTATCTGTGACTTTCCTTCTGAGGAATATACAGCCTGAGCTCCACGTTGAACAACATAATTTACACCATTAAATTTTGTACTTTGCCTTCGATTCCATAGGCTCCACAAATCAATCTTTTCGTTACTTGATTGACCATACAAGGTCCTAGGAATAATTGTATATGCACAACGGATCCCAGTAAAACCTGCGTTCTTTGAAAAAGAACGAAACTCAATTGCGCAAGTTCTTGCTCCCTCTATCTCAAAAATCGAATGGGGCAAATCTTTATCTTGAATAAATGCCTCATATGCAGCATCAAATAGAATCAAGGCTCTATTCTGATTAGCATAATTAACCCAGTTTTGAAGCTGATCTTTTGTCGCAACTGCACCAGTAGGATTATTTGGATAGCAAAGATATATTAAATCTACTTTTTCAGTTGGAATTTGAGCTTCAAACCCATTATCTGCATTAATAGGCAGATATATAAGATCCTCATATCGACCATGTCCAGCAGCATCTCCTGTGCGACCTGCCATAACATTGCTATCTACATAAACTGGGTAAACAGGGTCTGTAACCGCAATCTTATTTCTTTCGCCCAATATATCTAAAATATTACTACTATCACATTTAGAACCATCTGAAACAAATATCTCCTCAGCAGACACCTCACACCCTCGAGAATGAAAGTCCTCTTTGGCAATAACTTCTCTTAGCCAAGCGTAACCCTGCTCTGGTCCATAGCCATGAAAGCCATTATGTGTTCCCATCTCATCTATAGCCAATTTCATGGCATCTCGACAAGCCTTAGGGAGAGGTTCGGTTACATCTCCAATACCTAAACGGATTAAAGGCAAATCAGTGCTTTTAGCAGTGAAAGCATTAACTCTCCTTGCTATCTCTGGAAATAAATAACCTGCCTTAAGCTTTAAATAATTACTGTTGACATGAACCACGAGTATGAAGGCGTATATAGAGACATCTTGCTATGGAGAGTGTCATTTTTCCCTGGACTCCATACGATGAAATAAGACAAAGAGTTTTTTAGCTGCTCACCCTCCCTAAAACTGCTTTGAGAAACCAAAAACACTTCTACCCAGTTGATTTTGATGAACTGGTCGACCCAAGTATTAATAAACCAGGTCGATACCTAGGGAACGAGCTTGGGACTAAAGAACTGAATTGGCAAAAATCAAATGTCAGATGGATACTTGCATACCCAGAGGTATATGAAGTAGGGGCAAGCAACCTTGGACATATCATTCTCTACTCAATTCTGAACTCTATCAACAGCAGTCTCTGTGATAGAGCTTATTTACCAGGTAAAGATCTATGCAAAAGACTGAGAAAACAGAAAGTACCTTTATTTGGGGTTGAAACTCGATATCCACTGGCAGCTTTTGACATTCTTGGATTCAGTCTTAGTTACGAGCTGGGTGCAACAAATATATTAGAAATGATTGACTTGGCTGGACTTCCCTTACATGCAAACAAAAGGGGTGACCTACCTATTAGCAATCCATTAGCTCCTCCATTAATCTTTGCCGGAGGGCCAACAGCAACCAGCAACCCAGAACCATTTGCTGCTTTCTTTGATTTTTTCGCATTAGGTGATGGTGAAGAACTTTTACCCGAAATCGGATTAATTGTTTCTGAAGGAAAGAGATCAAACCTATCTCGCTCAGAATTGTTACTTGATCTTGCCCAAGTACCAGGAATATATGTCCCATCCCTTTATGGAACAAATTCTAGACGAACA
>QCFP01000030.1 GCA_003280185.1 Prochlorococcus sp. AG-363-L02 | reverse complement strand
CCCAAATGTCACTGCTCCAGTGACAATTATTCAAATGCAAGTAGGGCTTTTAGCTACTGCCAAAAACTTACAGCAGGAGCTTCGAACACTGGCTGAACAAGCGGATACTAATAATCCCGATGGCTTGCAAAGAGTTCTTCAAAACACAACCCTTTCTCTTCTTCGTCAGCCTCATCTATGGGTCTATGCAAATACAGAAACTGGAAAAGTCCCTTACAACTCTGCTGAAAATACCTTTAACCGTTTATCACTTACTGAAAGAAGCAAATTAAGTGCAGAAATAACCTCCAACTTTTCTGGTGAACTCAATAAAGAAATCTCTCCCGAAGAATTAGCAGGTGAGGCAGATGCCACTAACGAGTTCATAGTCGTAACGATTTTGGCCGCTTGCAAAAGTTCAACTGAAATCAAAACAGAAAATTCAAGCGAAAAATTAAAAGAAGCATTACAAATCCTTGGATCCACCCCATCCTCTGACCTAATTGCACTGGAGGTTATTTGGCAACCCGAAGGAATCGGAGACAAACTTACATCTGAAGAATTATTGACTTCTTATCCAAATCTCGAGCATTTATGAAGTAGATCAGCCCTACAAAAGCCACCTCATCCCAAAATCTTAATAAAATCTTTCGCCAAGATTGTGCAACATGAGCAAAATCTTGGCATCAACACAGATATCTTTACATGACAATAAACGTACAGCTTCCCTTGCCTGATTCCTCGCCTACTGAACCTCGCTCCATGAAATGGGAGTCAAATGGTGAGTTAGCTCATCGTGATCTTTCTGAACTTGTAAATAGACTCCTAGACGTTGAATCACAAAACCACAGCAACGAGCTATCAAGACTTGGCAACAAATACAACGAAAAAAGTTAAATCACTAAGCTCCCCCTTGCGCAAAGGAAATAATTACACCAAGTTTCGTTCAATAAAAAAGGAACAGAATGAGACAAAGAGTTTTGCAATGGGTTAATACCCCAGTATTAATGGAAGCTATGGCGAGGTATGAGCAGGGCATATTACCCAAATCAATGATGCTTTGGGTAGAGCAGTTGCTAGAAATCAAATCAAATAAAAACTCAAGCATATTGCGAAACTAAACCCAGCTTAATAAATAGGTTTAGTCTCTATTCCAACTGCAAAATACGCAAAGCTGCCATTGCTGCACCATATCCATTATCAATATTCACCACAACTAATCCCGGTGAGCAACTTGAAAGCATTCCTTCAAGAGCGGCTCTTCCTCCAGCACTAACCCCATAACCCACAGAAATTGGAACTCCTATTACAGGCTGAGCTACTAATCCTGCTAAAACAGTTGGCAAAGAACCTTCCATGCCAGCACATGCGATCAAAACTTTAGCGGCCTTTAATCGTTCCAGCTGGGAAAGAAGTCTTTGTAAGTAAGCAACACCTACATCCAAAATAAGCTCTGTTTTTATGCCATGCCATCGCAATGCCAACTCCGCTTCAGCCGCTACAGGCAAATCACTAGTTCCACCACTTAAAACTATTACCTCGCCGAATGTTGAATTCTTTTCATACGGTGAACCTAAGGTTAAGCAACGGGCTTCTGAGTGAAATTGAACTCCACTAAAATCAATTGCTTCTAAAACAATATCAGCCTTATTTCTATCCACTCGAGTGACAAGAGCTGCTTGTCCTTCAGCTTTAAAACTACGCAAAATAGCCACTATCTGATCAGAGGTTTTATGTTCCCCCCAAACAGCCTCAATCATTCCCAATCGAGAAAGACGTTCAAAATCAATCCTTGCTTCTTGATAAGTCACTGAGGCAATAGTTCACCTTCAAAAAGTAGGGGGAAAGGGTTCCCCTTTAAATCTCTTGTGAGATCTTTCGCTAAAGCCTCAAAATCTTCCTGTATCTGATCTATCTCCGATTTAGGAATGGATTTCCATTCCTCACGGCTTGCCCAACTAATTAGTAAAACTGCTTGTTCATTCTGATCATCCCAAAACAACTGCCGTCCAAGGAAACCTTGTTTTTTCGCTAACCATGGCTCCCAAGAATCCTTTTCAGCCTTTAACCAAGCCTCGCGTTTCTCCGAAGGAACGCTAAGCCGCAAATGCTCAACAATGACGTCCTCATTCATCCTTGCGTATGCCTCACTAACGTTTAAAAAATCAATCATCCAAACACTAAGTAAAAGAGAAAACAAGATTAAAAGCTTAGGCAATATTTTTGTCATAGCAGAACTAAATCTCATTTGCGCGCTAGTAAGGCTACTGCCTGTGAACTAATGCCTTCCTCACGTCCCTCTGCGCCAAGGAGTTCATTTGTAGTTGCCTTTACCCCAACCGAACCAATGTCTAACTCAAGTCTTTTAGCAAGATTAAGCCTCATAAAGTCAATATGAGACTTAAGTTTTGGCCTCTCTGCAACAACAACCGCATCAATATTCACTACCTTCCAACCTCTTTCATCTATAAGCACTGCAACCTTTTCTAGTAGCTCCAAACTGTCAGCCCCCTTCCACATCTGGTCCTCAGGAGGGAAATATTTTCCAATGTCACCAAGGGCTAGTGCTCCAAGCAAAGCATCCATTACTGCATGTACAAGAACATCTGCATCACTATGGCCATCTAAACCTAAGCCTTCTGGGTGCTCTAGCAAGACTCCGCCAAGGATTAATGGTCGTCCAGCAACTAACCGATGAATGTCGTAACCATTGCCAACTCGAAAATCCAAAAGTTTTACACCTGATAAATCCATTCTCGATATAAAAGCAGAGTTTTGTCTTTCTTTCCAAGCTCTATAAAGTTCCGGGCGACGAATCTTTGTCCTTATTTCCCGCTGATTCTGTCTCCAACTAGAGATTGCAGAATGATCCCCACTTCTTAAAACATCAGGAACACGTTTTCCACGGAATTCTGCAGGCCTTGTGTAATGCGGATGATCTAACAAACCTGCGTTATGACTTTCATCTAACAAAGATTCCGGCGAACCAACAGTTCCAGGTAGTAATCTCACTACACCATTGATAATTACCAGTGCAGGAATCTCCCCACCTGTAAGAACAAAGTCTCCTATCGAAATCTCTTCGTCAGCAAGATCTCTAATCCGTTCATCAAAGCCCTCATAATTCCCACATATCAATATCAACTGTTCATATTTATCGGCCCATCGCTTTAAATCGGCATGAACTAATTTGTTCCCTTGGGGAGTCAACAAAATTTTTCTTGATCGTGTATTTAATGGGATTGATTCAACGGCATTGTAGATAGGCTCCGGTTTAAGAACCATGCCTACTCCCCCACCATAAGGCTCGTCATCTACCTTTCGATAACTGTCTTTTGAGAAATCCCTGGGATTGTGAGTGAAGATTTCAACAAGATTTGATTGAAAAGCCCTTCCTATTACACCAAGCCCACTCAACATATCAAAAGCTTGTGGGAAGAGACTTATCACATCAACTCGATAAGGCTGCATACCCTTTAAGACTCCATAGTCAAAGTAATGAAGCTTTGAAAAACTAATAATACAAAAAATCTAAGCCTAAAATTACAATTAAAAAGAGTAGCAAGTTTCAAATCATCCTAAAAGATGGGAAGCAATTAATACCTTATCAAACCTCCTTATAACCAAGCTCTGCCAAAAGAGAAGCCTTGCTTCGCCAAGCTGGAACTATTTTTACAAATAATTCCAAATAAACAGGTCCATTAATCAGATTCTGGATCTGTAACCTAGCAGCTTTACCAATAGCTTTCATCATCGAACCACCCTTTCCTATCAAAATGCCCTTCTGGCTTTTGCGCTCAACAAAAACCGTTGCCAAAACACCTGTTTGTCCTGGTTTGCCTTTATTAGTATTCTTTCTTCGAATATCTTCAACCCGTTCTATCTTCACTGCAACACTATGCGGGATTTCCTCTCTAGTGTGTAGCAAGACCTGTTCTCTTATTAGTTCTGCAAGCAAAAGATTTTCTGGCTGATCTGAGATCATATCTGGAGGATAAAGCTGTGGTCCAATAGGTAGTTTCTTTGAGATTGCACTTATCACTTCTTTACATCCATCTCCTTGAACTGCACTGCAAATGTAAATAGGCCATGAGGTATCTGACATGATTCTTTGATAGGAATCAAAAAAATTACTTTTTTCTTTTTCTGAGACAAGATCCCACTTATTCAAAACAACCAACACTGGCAATTTTTGTCTTTTAAGTAAATCGACTATGAATGCATCTCCTTTTCCGGGAAGTTCGGAGCCATCAAACATAAGGGCAATAAGATCGACTTCGCCAATAGTTGAACGTGCACTCTTAACGAGTCTTTCACCTAATAAGTGATGTGGTTTATGTATGCCAGGAGTATCTACAAATACTATCTGTGAGTCAGAAGTTGTGAGTATTGCCTTAAGGCGATTCCTAGTTGTTTGAGCTACCGGTGAAGTGATCGCAACCTTCTCGCCTACAAGGCAATTGACTAAAGTTGACTTACCGACGTTAGGCCTACCAATAAGAGCTACAAACCCTGAACGATGATTTGGAGGAGTCGATTGAAAAAAGGCCATAGCCTTGTGGAATACTCATATCAATAGCGTGCCAACAACAATACCTATAAGCCATGACCAAATCTAAACCCAGCTTCCAACAAGCAATTGAATTTTCAGCTCTCTGGATTAAAGCCTGGGAAGTAGGCGAATTAAGTGACGAGGTTCTTGCAGACAGGATTGCTGAA
>QCFP01000029.1 GCA_003280185.1 Prochlorococcus sp. AG-363-L02 | reverse complement strand
GAGGGTGCCGTTTTTGTCAGCCAGGGATGCTTTCGCGTCCAGCAAGAGATGTAGAACCTCAAGAAGTTATCGACACTATTCACAAAGGCATTAAACAAACTGGTTACAGTGATTTTTCATTGCTATCTCTCAGCTGTAGTGATTACCTTTCATTACCTTCTTTAGGGACTGAACTACGCAACCAATTATCAGATAAAGAAATAACCCTTCAACTTCCCAGCCAACGAATTGATCGTTTTGATGAAAATATTGCACATATACTTGGCGGTTCTCGCAAAGCTGGGCTCACGTTTGCTCCAGAAGCAGGAACACAACGTTTAAGAAACATAGTTAATAAAGGACTCACTGACGAAGATCTTTTAAAAGGAATACAAACTGCCATGAGGAATGGTTACCGAAAAGTAAAGCTTTACTTCATGATTGGACTTCCAGGTGAAACAGATAAAGATATTTTAGGAATAGCTGAGACCTGCAACATGCTACAAAAAAATTGCAAAGATTTAGGAGCACTTAGAATAAATTTAACCATAAGCAATTTCACACCTAAACCACATACACCATTTCAATGGCATAGCGTATCAACTGAAGAGTTTCAAAGAAAACAAAGAATACTCAAAGACGCCTTCCTAAGCAATAAAAAAATAAAAGTGAATTTCACAGATGTTCGCTTATCTGCCATGGAAGACTTTATTGGAAGGGGAGACAGATCTATTGCCTCAGTAATAGAGCAAGCTTGGAGAAAAGGAGCAGGAATGGACGCATGGTATGAATCCTTAGATCTTACATATAAAGCCTGGAAAGAGGCAATTTCTCAAGCAGGCCTTTCAGGTCGTTATAGACAATTAGAGATAGGGGACTGGAGTCATGTAGAGGGTCTAAAAAGAAATGATCTTTTTAACTTCTGTTCACAACCACTACCTTGGGATCACATCGATACAGGGATTGAAAAGAAATGGTTATTTAACGAGTTGATTAAAGCATTAAAATCTGAAGTTATAGGAGACTGTTCATTTGATAAGTGCAGTGATTGTGGAGTATGTGGTGATGAGTTTGGACATAACATAGTCATCGAACCACTGCCAATACCAAAAAGAAAGGGGAAAATCCCCCCACCCAGTAATCGTATATGCCGAATTAGATTGCAATTTTCCAAGACAGGTCCAATGGCACTTTTAAGTCATTTAGATATTGTCAGGATGATGGAAAGAGCATTGAGAAGAAGCAACCTTCCTGTCAGCTATTCAGGTGGTTACCATCCACTGCCTCGAGTGCAGATAGCGCTAGCACTTCCTCTAGGTGTAGAAGGATTAGGTGAATGGATGGATATTGAATTTACGGAAGAAATTGACTCTAAAGAAGTACTAAATTGCCTCAGTGAATACCTACCAAAGAATATAGATCTATTAAAAGCTACATCTATTAAGACAAATTCGAAAAGCCTCTCGCAAAATCTCTCAGGAGCAAAGTGGGAGTTTTCCCTATTAGCTAGTAAACCCAACTATCCAACCACCGTAGAATGGGAGAGAGCTATAGAAAAGATAATAACTTCTCCTGAACTAATCTGGCTTGATACGGACAAAAAAGGTAGGTCCAGAAAACGTGACTGTAAACCTGACTTGAAAACTCTCAGGGTCAATTTCAAGACGCCAAAATCTTTGGAAATTTTAAAAGAAGAAGAAACTAAAACCGTACTAATACAGCTAGAAAGTCATATAGACTCATTAGGTAGAAGTATAAAGCCTATTCAAATTAAACACTTCTTAGAAGAACAACTAAACCAACCCCTTGAGATAAATCGCATTAAGAGACAAGAACTAATTTTGTCTGAGTGCTAGGGTCATTAAGGATATGACCGAGGGCAGAATCTGCCATTTCCATATCCAGGCTTTTCTTACCTCCAGTCTTGAGGAAAGCGAGGCCATAGCTTCTCGCTGAATTCGGTCCGTAACATCCGAGCCCCAATGAGTTGCTTACTTCATAGGAGCATTGACTCCGTCTATTTCTTGAAAGGCTTCTAGCCATCAATTCTTTACAAACTAGATCCTGTGCACCTGCAGTCATTGATCGGATCTGAACTACCCAGGGATCACCCTGTTTTTCTCTATGCCCCAACAAATCATCATTGCTGAGCAGCTGCGCATCGCAGCACTGCTTAGCAATGAAAGAGTAGATGAATTAATTGTCGCTCAAGGTCGCTACCAAATCGGTGATGTTTTTCTTGGCACTGTCGAAAACGTGCTCCCAAGTATCGATGCAGCATTTGTAAACATTGGAGAAAGTGAAAAGAATGGCTTTATCCATGTAACTGACCTAGGTCCGCTTCGGCAAAAGAAGGGAGCAGCAACTATTACAGAACTTCTGAGGCCCAGTCAACCTGTTCTGGTTCAAGTAATGAAAGAACCAACGGGCACAAAAGGGCCAAGATTAACAGGGAATCTTGCTCTCCCAGGACGCTACTTAGTCCTCCAACCTCATGGGCAAGGAGTAAATATCTCTAGAAAAATTAATTGTGAAAGTGAGAGGAATCGACTAAGAGCACTTGGTGTTCTAATCAAGCCACCCGGTACAGGGCTATTAATTCGAACCGAAGCTAATGATGTAAGCGAAGAACTACTCATCAATGATCTAGAAACACTTCTAAAACAATGGGAAGCGATCCAACAGGTTTCTGAAAAAGCAGATCCACCAGTGCTGCTAAATAGAGATGATGATTTTATTCATAGGGTTTTACGCGACCATAAAGGAGAAAATCTTTCAAGTATTGTTGTTGACAACGAAAATGCACTGAGTCGAGTCAATAGCTTCCTAGAACATGATGGGCTAAATGTATTAGTAGAAGCTCATCAAGAACCAGCGAATATCCTTGATCATTTCCGTATTAATGCATCAATACGTGATGCGCTCAAGCCAAGAGTAGACCTACCCTCAGGTGGTTACATAATTATCGAACCTACCGAGGCGCTTACAGTAATTGACGTGAATTCAGGTTCATTTACGAGATCCGCTAATGCTAGAGAAACTGTTCTATGGACAAATTGTGAAGCAGCTATTGAAATCGCTAGACAATTAAAGCTAAGAAATATTGGTGGAGTAATAATAGTCGATTTTATTGATATGGATTCTAGACGTGATCAATTACATTTACTAGAGCATTTTACTACTGCCATTCGTAATGATTCTGCACGCCCTCAAATTTCTCAATTAACTGAGCTCGGTTTAGTAGAGCTAACTCGAAAAAGACAAGGGCAAAATATATATGAACTTTTTGGAAAAGAATGCCCTAATTGTGGAGGAATTGGTCATGTAGGAGTACTTCCTGGCAACGATCTTTTACAACCATTAGCAATTGAACAAGGTTTAGTTAAATCCATTACTTCTGGAAAAAGTGATCTTAGCTCTTCTATTGATGCAAATAACACTCGTCGTAAAAAAGGTCGCGGAAAGATAACTCAAGAAAGCACACAACAAGAATTTGATTCTTCAACAGAAACTAATCTTGATTGCAATATTGAACAAAGTGAAAGCCAAGAAGATATTGCTCAACGAGAAGTCAACAACTCTCGACAAGATCCAGAGTTAATCGCAGTGCCAATGACTAAAGAACAAGCTCAATTATTTGGATGGCTAGGGCTAAATCCTACTCTTCTTCTAGATCCTTTACCAGAAAATGACAATTTATTGGTAAAGATTGTACTTCCAGGGGAAGACCCAGAAAGTATCCTTGAAGAAGCTCGTCAACAAATTCAAGAAGGTTCTCTCCGCCGAAGAAGGCGTGGGCGTAATTCAGGAAAAACAACTTTTCGATCTAATGGCGATTCCAGTGATGAAAGCGAAGAGAGCCTTAAGAGTAATCCAACAGAGATTGACAGTGAAAAGGAAGAATTAAATGTAGAAATTACCAATCTAGAGGATTTTGAAGAGAGTGAAATCTCACTAAAAGTCTCTGAAACACAATCGGAACAAGAACCAGAAGACTCGCGAAGAAGAAGAAGGCGTTCATCAGCAAACGTATGAAATGTCGCCATCTAAAAAAATAATCGCAGGGATTGACGAAGTTGGGAGAGGTTCCTTATTTGGACCTGTTTTTGCTGGGGCCGTTGTCCTTAATAACAGCACTGCGAAATATCTAAGAAAAGAGGGTTTAACTGATAGCAAATTACTTACTCATAAGAAAAGAACATATTTAGTTCCTTTAATAAAGTCTTTGTCAATAGGATGGGCACTTGGCCAAGCATCCTCAAGAGAAATTGATGAATTTGGAATAAGAGAAGCAACTGAAACTGCTATGATTAGAGCTATACAAAAGCTTGCGAAAAAGCCTGATTTCCTTCTCATCGATGGCAACCTACCGTTACGAGTATGGAACGGTCAACAGAAAAATATAATCAAAGGAGATGTGAAATTAGCTGAGATTTCAGCTGCAAGTGTTGTCGCAAAAGAAAGCAGAGACGCTTTAATCAGAAGATTAGCCTGTCTTTTCCCTGGCTATGGACTCGAAACAAACATGGGATATGGAACAAAGAAACATATCCAAGCAATTCAGGCCAAAGGAGCTTCTAAACTTCATAGGCTAAGTTTCCTCAAAAATATTAGTGAATAATTCTGCTATGAATCAATAATTTTGCCTGATTCTTGGCACCAATTACTAAAGTCATTTAATAATTGATTCCCTACCCGTGCCTTAATTCCTATCAATATTCCATTTAGAATAGACTGACCGGTACTCTCTAGAACCCCTGCAGGAATCAGCTTCAATATAGGCGGCTGACTTACAGTTACCCCAAGATTCGCCTCCCCTTCTAAACCATGGGATGTGGCCTCTAAGGTCGCATCAAGTGTTAGCTGAAAATCATCCACCATTGCCAAGCCCCTTAATTCACTATCAGTAGCTCGCATTTTGAGTTTGCCATCAGTGTTGACCACCTCTATAGAAACCACAGGGTTAATTTGAAGCTGAAAAACATTCAAACTAGTTACTGTGTAGCGAAAACTACCGGGAGCTAGAAGAGTTAACTTTTGGGGATCTAGCATTGCGCCAACAACTCTTTCTTGCTCGAGAAGATACCTTGGAAGACGCTCAATGTTGTGTCTTACAGGCAGATCTAGATGCTGGCTGGCTCGAAAGGCCAGAAACATGTCTCTTGACTAAGGCATATTGATCCTATCGAGCTTTCCCCCTCAAATCTCCAATGCAAATTCGTGTGGCCTTTTTAGGACCGGAAGGTACTTATGCCGAAAAAGCAGCTCTAGCGCTTGCTGAACTAGAAAAAATTCCAAAACCAGACTTAATCCCATGTAAAGGATTACGAGCGGTAATCGAACATCTCGCAAACAATCTTTGCGAAAAAGCGGTAGTCCCAGTAGAAAATTCCGTAGAAGGAGGAGTGACTGCAACATTAGATACACTTTGGGCCCATCCGGAATTAAGTATCAGCAGAGCTTTGGTATTACCTATCAAGCATTCTTTATTTAGCAGCGGGACTCTTAGTGAGATTTCGGAGGTGTTATCTCACCCTCAGGCCCTTGCACAATGCAATGAATGGCTTGCAAAAAACCTTCCAAACGCACTTCAGCTTTCTACTAGCTCCACAGCTGAAGCAGTAAAAATGGTCTACGGGAGTCGTTTCCGAGCAGCAATCTCATCTAGAAGCGCAGGAGAAACAGCAGGTCTAAAAGAATTGGCTTTCCCAATAAATGATATTGAAGGTAATAGAACTCGCTTTTTATTACTCAAAAAAGAGAAAAGTACGCAAACAGGAGACATTGGAAGCTTTGCCTTTTCATTAAAAACAAATGTCCCAGGAGCCCTACTAAAAGCACTCACATGTATAGCAGACCTTGGATTAAACATGAGTAGAATTGAATCAAGGCCTTCAAAAAGAGAGCTTGGCGAATACATATTTTTTGTAGACATTGAACTATCTGCAACCAAATCTGATAACTACGAACGCCTAATTAGGGTTTTAGAACCTTTGTGTGAACACCTAGTGAGCTTTGGGGTTTATCCAAGTTCTGAAATCCAAAAAAGCTAAGTTATTCATCACCAGTCCTAAAAACTCCAAAACGCATCAGTCCTGTTGA
>QCFP01000028.1 GCA_003280185.1 Prochlorococcus sp. AG-363-L02 | reverse complement strand
CAAGCCTTAGCAGGTTTGTACAATCTAAAGCCGCTTGAAATCCCATTATTTGCTCCCCCAGGCAAGCCACCTGAACTAAAAGAAGGATGGGGTTATATCAGCCTCAGCCATTGTAGAGATGCGGTTTTGATTGGTTGGTCTTTGAAGCGGATCGGCATTGATCTTGAACGCATGGACCGTTCTTTTTCTGCATCGCAAGTTGCTTGTCGCTATTTCTCTAGTAAGGAAAAAGAAGAGATTGCCGATATGCCTGATGAAATATTGCGAACTGAGGTTCTTGATAGATGGTTAAGAAAGGAAGCTGCAATTAAATGGCAACGTGGAAAATTAGCCATCGATCTACTGAATTGGCAATGTGATCAACAATCAAATGTAATTTTTCATGATAAGTTTGGTTATTCCTTAAGTATTTATCGACAGAATTATCTTGATTGGGGTATTGCAGTCGCTGCTGAAGAAGATGCTTTTTATAGAGACCCGATCCTATGTGTATGTGTCTAATAGCAATGGACACAAAAATACTAGAATTTTTAATTATTTAAGGGATGTATATTATATTCTTAAGCAAATCAATTTTTGGTGATTTAGTTTCTGAGGTAGCTTTTCACCTTGTAATTTCTTAATTATTTTTTTAATCAAAGATAGCTCTTCCAGTTCGCAAGTCTTGTCCATTAAAATCCTGTAGGCACTGCCTTCACTTAACCAACGATTTATTAGTTCTTGATCTATATTTAAAGATAGACTCTCCTCCCATTGCTCGATCTTAATCTTCCAGCCAAGAGAGATAAGCTCATTGCACAGTTCCTCTTTGAGGCTCTGCTTCTGAAGCCATTCTTTTTCGATTTGAATTAGATGCCTGAGGTTGACTTTAGATTTGATTTCTATATTTTTTTCTTTAATAAATTCATTTAGTGATTCAGCTGGCCCAATACATGCATCACTAATCAGAAATCTGATTTGAGCGTTTTTATTACATTTACTATTAATACCTTTGCAGAAATTTTTTAAACTTTCATTTTTGAACATTTGCCTTGATAAGCGCCCGCCTACAAATTCGAACTGAAGCTCTTTGGGTAATTCTTTTAAAGCATTACTTCCTCCGTTAACTATAAGAGGTCTTTTTATTGGTTCGATTAGTTCTATTTGATCTTCTAAATAGGATTTCTCTTCGAAAGTATCTGTTATCATTGTTACCCCACCTTCTGGAACTGCTTTGATTGGTTCTAATGCCCAAAGTAAAGATCTTCCAGATACTACTAGTATACGATCTTCTCGATTACATTTTAAATCGGACCATAACTTTCTATTGAGAAGCAACATCCTTTCACTGATTTGGTTGATTTGTCTTTGAAACCATCTCTCTAACAATGGGTCTTTAGGTGAGTTGCTTATAAAAAGTTGATCGCTTTGCTCTGATTTTTCTGCTGCAGCTAGTTGCGCTGCTTTTCGTTCGAGAATGATCTTGCGCCGACTCCCTTCCCACCCATTTCGGCTTGGTTTCCAGAACACTTTTCCCTGCAATTTCTTGGGAAGATATTGTTGAGCTACCCAGTGCTCTTTAAATGTATGTGGATAGCGATAATTGGCTCCATCACCAAAGCCTTTTTGATCACGATTAGGATCACGAAGATGGCTTGGAATCTCGTGAATACCATCTCGCCGAATACTTTCTAGAGCTTCAAAAAAGCCGATTAATGTATTACTTTTCTCTGCACATGCAAGATATAGTGCTGCTTGAGCCAGATGATATAGCCCCTCAGGAAGTCCCACTCTTTCGAATGCTGCTGAGCATGCTTCGACAACAACTATGGCTTGGGGGTCTGCAAGGCCAACATCCTCACCTGCTGCAATCAGCATCCGACGAAAGATAAATCTAGGGCTTTCACCCGCTTCAATCATTTTTGCAAGCCAAAATAGCGATGCGTCAGCATCTGATCCTCTTAAAGATTTAATAAATGCACTGATTGTGTCGTAGTGAGAATCACCTTGCTTGTCATAAAGAACAGCTCTTTCTTGGATTGACTCTTCTGCTGTTTCTAGATCAATAGATATATCACCGTTGCCATCTTTTTTGGTACTCTCGACAGCTAATTCTAAGGCATTTAGGAGGCTTCTTGCATCACCATTTGAGATGTCTACTAAATGGGAAGCAGCTTCGCTACTTATTGTAATTTGCAGTTGGCCATAACCTCTTTCCCTATCGTTTATTGCTCTTTTTAAAAGTTGATGAAGGTTCGCTGGTTCTAAGGGCTTTAGTCTAAAAATTCTTGAGCGACTTAATAGTGCTTTGTTGACTTCAAAATAGGGGTTTTCTGTAGTTGCTCCAATTAGTGAAATTGTTCCATTTTCAACCCAGGGAAGCAGTGCATCTTGTTGAGAACTATTGAATCTGTGGACTTCATCGATAAAAAGTATTGAGCGTAAATTATGAAGCTCTAATCTTTTTTTTGCGGCATCTACTTCTGTACGGATATCTTTTACTCCCGCTAAGACTGCATTTAAGGTGGCGAAGTGGGAACGTGTTTGTCCTGCAATGATTCTTGCAAGAGTCGTTTTCCCAACGCCAGGAGGACCGTGTAGTAATAAGTTCCCAACTTTATCAGCTTTAATTGCTCGACGTAGAAGTCTCCCTTCCCCAACGATTCCGCTTTGACCCTCAAACTCATCAAGAGTTTTTGGTCTCATTCGATCTGCTAATGGAGCATTTCGGAGAAGTTCGAGACCAGCTTGATATTCGAAAATATTCTGGCTCAAGGGAGCCTCTTAAATGTTTAACTTTAAAGCTTGTGCTCCTTCATTAATTATCAAAACTTTTAAAGTGAAACATATTAAAAGTTTTAGCAAAGAAATGAAATTGCTTTAAGTCATTTAATTGTAGGGTTTATGTCTGGGAAATTATGTTATTACAGTTGGTTTTTTCATGCCAGTTCTTTCTTCAATCTCTGCTAGGGAGTTTATTTCATTTATTAGAGGCTTTAGAGCTTCTTGTGGATCTAGATCAAGTCTCCCACCTGTAGCGACATAACTCTCTAGGTAGACTCTTAATGTCGCACCTTTTGTTCCAGTGCCAGACATCCTAATAATTAGTCTACTATTATCTTCAAGAATTATTCTTAGTCCTTGGTTTTTAGAAACTGATTTATCTATAGGATCAGTATATGCAAAGTTGTCAGCTATTTTGACAATACTTCCAGCAAACTGATTACCAATTAGTGTTGGCAGTAATTTTTCTAATCGATCGAATAATGCAATAGCAACATTACTTTCAACCCCTTCATAGTCATGGCGTGAGTAGTAGTGCCTCCCATATTTTTGCCAATGATCTTTCATGATTTCTGCGACTGAAAGGCGTCTCTTAGAAAGTATTTGAAGCCAACACAGAACTGCCCATAATCCATCCTTTTCTCTTACATGATTGCTTCCAGTTCCGAAACTTTCTTCTCCGCAAAGTGTGATCATGTTTGCATCAAGAAGATTTCCAAAGAATTTCCAGCCAGTTGGTGTTTCAAAACAGTTTATCCCCAAATCTTTTGCTACAGCATCTACAGCAGAACTAGTTGGCATTGAGCGGGCAACCCCTTTTATTCCGTTGGCATAGCCAGGTATAAAATGTGCATTAGCAGTTATCACTGCAAGACTGTCACTTGGGTTTACAAAGCAACCTTTGCCAAGAATCATATTTCTATCTCCATCACCATCGCAAGCAGCTCCAAACGAATATTTTTTCTTTTTCAGTAAAAGTTCGGCAAGCCCGCTTGCGTAGGTTAGGTTTGGGTCAGGATGACATCCGCCAAAGTCTTCTAGTGGTAAACCATTAATTACAGTCCCTTGTGGAGCCTTTAAGAGTTGTTCCAGGAGACGATGCGCATATGGTCCTGTGACTGCATTCATTGCATCAAAAATAATTGTAAAATCGTCATTTAAAAGTTGTTTTATACTTTCAAAATTGAAGAGCTTTTTCATTAGCATTACGTAGTCTTCAACTCCATCTATTACTTCAACAATCATTCCACCTAATGGCTTCTCCCCTTGCGCATTTATTGAGACATTAGGGCTTTCTAAAAAGATGTATTCATTAAGTTCTTTTGTGCAGGAATAGATAGCATTTGTTAATGATTCTGAGGCTGGCCCACCATTTGCACCATTTACCTTGACGCCAAAATCACCATCTGGTCCGCCTGGGTTATGACTAGCGGAAAGGATGATTCCTCCAATTGCTTTTCTGTTTCTAATGAGATTTGATGCTGCTGGAGTGGAGAGTATTCCGCTTGTAGTAGTAATGATTCTGTTCAGACCATGGGCTGCACCAATCTTCAAAATTGTTTGAATTGCCTTTTCATTGCCATAGCGCCCATCTCCACCTAGGACTAAAGTCCCCCCTTTAACATTAGGCAGGGTTTGAAAGATAGCTTCAATAAAACTTTCTAGGTAGTGTGGCTCGGAGAATTTGCAGATGCTTTTGCGGAGGCCTGAAGTCCCTGGCTTCTGATCTTCGAAGGATGCCTTTAGTTTTACTGTACGTTGAAGGGTAGTTGCTTCTTCTGGAGTTTTCATTTCTACGGAGAACCGAGCTGTGGTTAATTAAAGTGTTTGGAAGAAAGCTGATTTTGATTTAGCTTGTTGAAAGAAAGAAAGAATTAAGTAGATTTTTCAATGCTTCTTTGGTTGTTCAGGATCAAGAAGTTTTAATTTAGGAAATAATGTCATGTTTTTATTCGTGGTTGATTTCCTCTAGGACTATTTATAGCCTTTGTTTTTTTAAGGCATGCATTACTTATCTTCCTAGCGGGAATGTCTATAGAGTCTCTTCTCTCTAAACTATTAATTTTTGATTTTTTTGCACTTTGCAATAATTCCCAGACTAGATCTTTGCAAACTGCAGATAGTAGCGGGTTGTCCATCAATGGGTCAGCAAGATTTCTTAATTCCCCACAGGACTTTACTTTGTTAGTACTTGAACATTCATATGCCTTTAAAACTATTTCATTTAGCTCATCTCTGGTTGGCATTGTTATGTACTCGTCTGATTGATTTGCCGAGACTAAACTGCCTATCAAAAACAGGTAAGGTATCCCAAATAATAATGAAAATCTTTTCATCTCAATGTGGCATTTCTGATGTACGTAGCATTGCAACGAACCAAACACAGCAAAGAATAAGCACTAAAGTTACTCCAGTACTTATTCCAGCTCGTGATATAGCTATGGGTACAATAAGGGGGATTAGTATTGCACCCGTAAGGGGAGTTATTGCAACTAATCTCTTCAACATAATCTCTAATTAGAACCAGTCGGAATTGTTAATTTTGGGACTGGTATTATCTTCTGGTGTGACTCTTTCAAACTCTAGTCTGATATTTCTACGTTGAACGCCATCAGCTGCTATTGCCTCTATTGGGTAGTTTTGTTGCCCATCACGGAAAGGTACCTGAAGGCGAAATGTACCATCATTAGAGAGTGGAACTTCTTCCCCAGCGATTGTTAAACGTGCATTTGGATCAGTTGAGCCATAAACAATTAACTCTGCGTCTGCAATTAACCAAAATGGTTTTTCACGAGGAGTAATTGAACCTATTCCAGATTCATTACGACCACTAGCCCAAAGCCCTATGCCTGAATCGTTAAAGTTAGGGAAGCTCTGTGTTGTTTCTTTAGTTTCTTGGAATTCTTCAGATCCAACCCTAGTTTTGTAGTAATGAGCTGTCGCGCGCTGATAAAGACGCTCATGTAGCGCTCCTGGATTGTGAAAAGCAGGTTTCTCAGTGATGATGTTATTTGAATTGCTTTCAGTTGGGCTTACCTCGAGGCTAAAGGGTACAAATTGATCGAGGATTTTTTCACTTGGGTGAAGAGATGGGACTCTTGCAATAGAAGAGTAGGCAAGAGAAATCCAGTTATTTCTGGACTTATATCCAAGTTCAACTCTATAGTCTCTGTCACACATTGGAATTGGTAAGTACCATTCCGTGCTGTGGCTGTCTACTACGACTTCCTGCAAGGCATGTCCCTGAGAATCTGAGTTGGTTTCTTTGGTTGCATCTGTTAGGCGGATGCATAGGCGAATAGCGCCGCTATCGCTGGCTCTTTGCTTGTCAGATTCTGAGATTTCCCAGAAAACATATGCCCATTCTGGATCTCTTGGGACAAAGACTACCCGTGTTCCATTATTTTGAGTATTGGCTTCTAGGTCTTTTTGAGAACCTCTTTTTTCAGCCTTAGATTCCTCAATCTGCGTTTTTTTCTCTTGTTTGATTGATATCTGCTTGACAAGAGATGCTTTGCTTTTTCTGCTGTATAAAGGTACTCCTAGATCACTCGCCATTAACCGTAGTTGGCGAAGTGTTAGACGTGACAGAAATTCTTGGGCTTGAGTCACGTCAAAAATACTCCGTTTTTGTTTGGGATCATTGAATTTATTTTTTCAGACTCTGATCAAGAAGTGTTCCTGTGGTCAGGATCTACTGACGGTTAATTTCGGTTTCCCAATGACCCAAGACCTTCAAAGGCCTTGCAAGATATGGCTTTTGTAAAGATGAAGTGAATGATTGATATCGCTTTCAATTTGTTTTCTTTTCTTAGCTGTGTATTGGGGGCTACTGGATACAGGTGGAGAAGAGGGACATATTTGAAATGTCCCTGTTAAACATCGTTTCTTCTGGTCATGCTGATTTCGATTAGGTCTTGAAGACTCAGCTCTAAGCAGGAGATTCCTAATTCTTTGGCAATATCTTCAAGTTGCTCGCCTGCGCTAGATAGCTGTTCTAGCAAGATAGGAATAAAGGGCTTTTGATCTTTTAGTGCTGGATGGTTGAGGCACCATTCCATCCGAACGCTTTCATTGGGTAAGGCTCCTTGTTGGTTGGTGCTGCTCATTGTTTTAAAGCAAGCTAGGCAATGCGCAAGGAGCCTTAGATGGTGTTGTTCAAGAATTGGTAGAGATGTTGCGGCAATTAGTTCTATATCGTCACCACTTAAAGGGCTCTCAGATTGTTGAGATGCTTCCTCCATTAATTTGAAGGAGAGATTAGGAACCCGCAGCAATGACCATCTTCCATGCACCATTGTTTTCGTTCGACTTTGCATTCAGGAAAGATTTTTCGGATTAAGTCCAATTCTTCCTCACAAAATGTGGGATATGCCTCTGCAATTGTTTTGATTGAACAGCTGTATTCGATAACTTGCCATCCTTTGCCATTAGTGGCCTTTTTCAACTCTGAGAAAAATCCCTCTTCTCTTCTCAATTTTATTAGTTCCTCAAGTCGTGTTTTCAGAAAACTGCTTGTTCCAATTTTTGATTTATAGAGAAGTTCCTTTTTTTTTGCTTGGGTTTGAAGAATGTCTTTGAAGCTTTTTTCTTCAAGTGTTGAACTTATAGAATCCAAGAGAGTGAGGGCAAAATCTTGTGACTTTATATTGAAAGAAAGCTTCCCTTTGTGAGTAAGTTCCCATACATTGAAAGGCCTTCCTGGCCCTGGTGATAGAGGACTGGATTTGACTAATCCCTTTTGTTCTAGAGTACGTAGATGTCTTCTAATAGCCTGAACTGAAATGCCTAGCTCAGATGCAAGTTTCGTTGCATTGCACTTCCCCATGCGTAAGAGCAGATTCAGCGTGGCTTCTTTTGTATGGATTGGAGCTTGAAGGCTCATAGCAATTAAAGCTATATGACAAAGATGACATGCCAAGACCCTATTAGGGAACCCATATTGCTTACGCTAAGTTGCATTTCGAAACCTAATCGTTTCGTTACTTGTGCATAGCTAGTTTGTTTTTCTACAAACTACCCTGACAGCACTACGATTTCTATAGATTATGAAGCCATTCCTTAAGCATGATTTTCCTCCACTAAGTTCTTAAAGATCTCGGGTCAGTGCGCTAAGTATGAGTGCATTAGGTCTCTGCCGTAATTAGAACTTCTAATGCTTCCAAGAGAAGTTGCTTCACTACCATCAGTCTGGTTAAAAGCTCATTTGAATGGATCTATGAAATGACAAGCCAAAACCTTGTTGGAGAACTCGTCTCTAAACCCTATAAGTATGGTTTCGTTACTGATATACAAACTGAGAAGATCTCAAAGGGTCTGAACGAAGATGTTGTACGTCAAATCTCTGCCAAGAAACAAGAACCTAAGTTTCTCTTGGATTTTCGTTTAAGAGCATATAAACACTGGTTGAAAATGACAGAACCCAATTGGGCTGATCTCGGCTACCCTAAATTGAATTATCAGGATATTATTTATTATGCTGCACCGAAGCAAAATGAAAAAAAATCAAGCTTAGATGAAGTAGATCCAAAATTATTAGAGACATTTGATAAATTAGGTATACCTTTAAGCGAACAGAAGAGACTTTCTAATGTTGCTGTTGATGCAGTTTTTGACAGTGTTTCAATAGCGACAACCTATAAAGAGAAGCTTGCTGAACATGGAGTCATATTTTGCTCAATAACAGAGGCTGTTGCTGAATATCCCCAACTAATAGAGAAATATCTTGGCACTGTTGTTCCAATCAAT
>QCFP01000027.1 GCA_003280185.1 Prochlorococcus sp. AG-363-L02 | reverse complement strand
TCTTTCTCTAGAGAGCTATTTGAAAAGAAAATTGTTGTTCCACCTCCTATAGCAAGTACCCCTATAGCAGCTATTTGCCATGGATTGAATCTAAGAGTTTTGTTTGCGTTGAGCATTTTGTCACTATTTGAAGAGTCTTTGAGCTCCGATTGTGTTGTCTTTCGGAGGAACTCAGCCTCTGCTTCTAGTCGTTCCACTTCTGCTTTTAGACGAGTTTCAATGTCATTTTCTTCGTCAGCTTGATCTGCAATGAGATCAGTTTCTCTAGAGACTTTTTGATTGCTCTCCTCAGCAATTCTGTCGGCTTCAATTTTTTGCTTTATTTCAGTAGTCAGTCTTTCGGCATCAGCGGCAAGTCTTTCGATCTCAGTCCTTTTTTTTGCCTCAATAGAACGTCTTTCGGCCTCGGCCTTTTCTTTCTGCTTATCATTGTTGACTTGCTCTTTATTGTCGGAATCAGGATTAGAAATATTTTGTTCTTCTAAGAGATCTATGCCAATTGATTGAGATTTGTTTTCGTTAGAAAGTCTTTTAACTGTTTCATCTTTTAGCTCTGACTCAGTATCTTCAGTGTAGTTAGACCATTTTTTTGTGAAATTGTTTAGAACGAAAAACAAGCCAATAATGATCGGAATGTGGACAAAAGCACCTACAAGTACTGAGGTTTCTGAATAAGGCATTTTACTTTAGTGATTTTTTCAGACTGATTTCCATAACATAAGGAGCTTTAACTTTAAGTCCACCTACCCAGGGGAAAAAGCAACATGTCATCATTTTCTTTAGATTGATCATCGTAAAACTCCAAAGCAAGATCATCCTAGAATTTTGTTTATCCAATTAATTATTCGTTAGGGCTCTATTCCCTTTGGCATTGTATTTTCTGAGAGTTTGCCAATGGTTTCAAATATAGACTCCTTAAAAGATCTTCAACTTATATGGAGCTGTCAATCCAATTTTTTGCTTATTGCTATTTACTCCTAAGCAGCTAGAAAAACTTATTTACAAAGTTGAAATGAACCGTGCACAATTAGTTGCTCCAGCAATTCCGAATGGGACTACAGAAGTGAAAATAATCGAGAAAGAGTGGGGGATAGAGAGATGCTATAAGACCCAAGATGGTCAAGTGCATTGCATACCAGCATCCTTTGACTCTTGGCTTTTTGATTGCTAAAGGCTTCTGAGCGCTTTGTCAGGCTTGTTCTCACAAGGGGCAAATAATTTGAACGCCCCCTGTTGGATTCGAACCAACGACCTGCTGCTTAGAAGGCAGATGCTCTATCCAGCTGAGCTAAGGGAGCTTCATTACATTCTGACAGCCTTTGGAGACTCTTAGGCCTAATGTTTGAGTATGAGTTCTTGATTTAATGGCTACGCGAAGACTGAGCGAGAGCCAGAAGAGACAACTGGTAGATAGCTATAGGGCTGGGGAGACCTCAGCAAGATTGGCTGATGCTTACGGATGCAGCGTTAACACTGTTACTAGAACTCTAAAAACTTTTTTGTCAGATGAAGATTATGCCTCTCTTAAAGCTTCTCGGGTTCGTGGCGCAACCAAGAAAGAGATAAAGGTTGAAGCAAGCGCGTCTAAAGATGATGATTTTGTTGTTTGTAAGGAAGTCAATACTCTAGAGCCCCTTGAATTGAATACAAAAGCCTCTTCGCAGTTGGCTTTAGATGATGCTGAGGATTTTGACGATTCCTCAGAAGGAGACTCTTCTATCCAGTTAGAAGAGTCCTTTGAAGGAACAATTTTTCAAGAGGTTGTGCCTTTGATGGATCAAGATATCTTTGATGATCATCGTGAGATTAAATGTAAACCACTTGTACCTGGTGTTCTCCCAGAAAGTGTTTATATGCTTGTGGAAAAGACAGTTGAACTGGAGGCTAGACCTTTAAGTGATTTCCCTGAGCTAGGCTCACTGTCTGAGCTTGATATGGAAAGGAAGGCCTTATATTTATTTTCTAACCCCAGGTCTGCTAAACGACAGTGTGGACGAAATCAGAGAGTGATTAAGATCCCAAACACAAATGTTTTTCACATATCAACACCATTTTTATTGGCAAGAGGTATCTCAAGATTGATTGTTGAGGGTTCATTGATAGCCCTAGATATATAGGCAACTTAATTTCTTTTATCAGAATTATTTGGGATCAAAACCGCTGCAGTACTACCTCCGCAGATGAAACCTACAACAACGGAGCTTCCTACAAGAAATCCAATTGGAAGCTCAGTAGTTGTATCAAATCCAAGATTGAGGCTTTCCTTGTCGTTTAGATTTTGTGAACCAAGACAAAGTAAAAATAGTAAAAGAACACCATTAGTCAATGTTGAGACTAGTAGCTTCAATCGAAAAAGCACCTGAAGTGAGAAATGCGAAAACTTTGTGTGTTTATTCTAGTCATTGTTCGAAAATTTATTTTCTTCATGAATAAGTGAATAGAGCACCCTTTTTGACTCCCCTATTTCTTCGGCAAGCTTTTTAGCAGCCTCGGTAGGAGATAAACCATCTCTGATAAGCTTATTCAATTCAGATTTCAATTGTTTCTTGTCAGTTAACGGCTCTGAATTATCCTTGTAACCCCCTAGCACAAGCGTGAATTCACCTTGAGGTTTGTTATCAAGAAAATGTTGTAAAACTAATTTAAGATTATGTCCTATTTGTTCTTCATGAACCTTGGTTAGTTCTTTGGCCACTTGAATAGGACGGCATTCATCACAAAGTTCATGAAGCTCTTTTAAAAGTTGAATCAATCTATGAGGTGATTCATAAATTATTGTTGTACGTTCCTCCAGTGCAATTGATTTCAGCCTCTTTCTCCTATGTTTCCCTTTTGGGGGAAGAAAACCTTCGAAACAGAATTGGCTTGAAGGAAGTCCACTGCTTACAAGAGCTGTAGTTGCTGCGCACGGGCCAGGGATACAAATGACTTGATGGTTGTTTTTTCTAGCTTCTGCTACTAGTTCTTGGCCTGGGTCACAAATACCAGGAAGGCCTGCATCACTTATTATTGCAATACTTTTCCCTTCTTCAAGAAGATTAATGAGCTTTGGGATTCTGCTACGAAAGTTGTGCTTATGGAAGCTAATTCGATGGCCTTTAGCCTCAATTCTTTTTAGTAGTTTTCCGCTATAACGAGTGTCTTCACAAGCGATGATTGAAGCTTTTGCTAAAAGAGATTCTGCCCGTGGAGATAAGTCCCCTAAGTGACCGATAGGAGTTCCAACGACATACAGCACGCTTGGTGCAGGTTCAGAGTTTTGGCTCAAAATGTACCTGAGTAGTCAAATCCATGATGTCTATTAATCCAGTTTTGCCGTTCAATTTGACCTTAGCGTCTCTCTTAGAGAAGCTAAGGCCAATGTGTTGGGGTGCGGCGGATATTCTTCTTGCATACTCGAGGAGAGAGAACCCTCCATATGGTTTTCCTTCTGTTTTAGAGGTTCAGGAAGGAAGTGATGGACCTGTATCAGTAGCTGATCTTGCAGTTAATACATGGCTTTTAGAAGGATTAAAGTCCTCTTTTAAACAAGAAGACTGGATTCTGCTGAGTGAAGAGACTGTAAAAAAACAATTCGCTGTGAATAAGTCTGTTGATAGCGAGTGGCTCTGGATTTTGGACCCGTTGGATGGGACTAAGGATTTTCTTGAGGGGTCTACTGACTATGCAGTGCATTTAGCCTTAGTCCATTTTAATCGTCCTGTGCTTGGCATTGTTTTAATTCCTGAATTGGAAGAGCTTTGGTTTGGGGGTTTAGGAGTTGGAACTTGGTGCGAAAACCGCTTAGGAGATCGGATCTCACCTTCCTTTAGTAATCGTCGCTTAGAAAGTGACTTGTTGTTGGTCACTAGCCGAAGTCATAGAGATTTAAAACTTGAAAAGCTTCTAGAACGCATCCCCTTCCTTTCAGGAAAAAAAGTGGGCAGCGTGGGATGTAAGGTCGCAACCCTTCTAAGAGGAGAGGCTGATATTTATATTTCACTTTCAGGCAAAACTGCTCCCAAAGATTGGGATATGGCTGCACCTGAGGCTGTCTTAATTGCAGCTGGGGGCGGCTTTACACATGTAGATGGATCCACTTTGGAATACAACAAAGGGGATTGGCAGCAAGCGGGTTGTTTGGTCGCGAGCCACGGCTTTAAACATCCTCAAATCTGCAAAAAGATTATGGATGAGCTACGCGCCTTGGATGATTGTGTTGGTTAATTAATATTTCTTAGGTGAGTGGTGCAACTGGCATGGGACTTGGTTCTGGATGCATTGATTCACCATTTTGTGGAACACCTCTGAGAGTGAGATTGATCCTTCCGCGGTTATCTATTTCTCGAACACGCACGGTGACTTCATCCCCAACCTTGACAACATCTTCTACTTTTTCTACTCGAGCTTCAGAGAGTTGGGAGATGTGAATCATTCCCTCTTTCCCTGGAAGGATTTCTACAAAGGCTCCTATGGGGATGATTCTTGTAATAGCTCCAGTAAAGACCTCTCCCTCATTTACCTTTCTAGTAAGGCCTTCAATGATTCTTCTTGCGCCTTCGGCTGCAGCACCATCATGCGAGGCAATAGTGACTATGCCGCCATCTTCTATATCTATCTTGGTGTTAGTACGCTCTGTAATCCCCTTAATGGTCCTACCTCCTGGGCCGATTACTGTTCCAATAAGTTCAGGATCAATCCTGAAGCTCAGCAACCTTGGGGCATGAGGTGAAAGAGACTCTCTAGGTTTATCAATTGCTTCTTTCATTTTTTCAAGGATGTGGATCCTTGCAGGACGTGCTTGGTTAACTGCTTCAGAGACGGTCGACACTGACAATCCTGTGATTTTCATATCCATTTGCAACGCGGTGATGCCTTTTTCGGTACCAGCAACTTTGAAATCCATGTCACCCAGAAAATCCTCTATCCCTTGGATGTCAGTCAGGATCCTGATTTCATCATCTTCTTTTATAAGTCCCATTGCCGCTCCACCTACAGGCGCTTGTAATGGAACACCAGCATCCATTAATGCAAGGGTGCTTCCACAGACCGAACCCATGGAGGTCGAACCGTTAGAGCTAAGGACTTCGCTAACCACCCTCAGGACATAAGGGAATGTGTCTTTTGCTGGTAGGACGGGAATAATGGCGCGTTCAGCTAAAGCACCATGTCCGATTTCTCTTCTCCCAGGCGAACGCATAGGACGGGTTTCTCCGACCGAATATGGAGGGAAATTGTAGTGATGTAGGTAGGTCTTTTCAGTATTTGGATTGAGGTCGTCCATTTCTTGCGCATCACTTGGGGTTCCCAAGGTTGCCGTTGAAAGAACTTGTGTGAGTCCTCGGTTGAATAAGCCTGATCCATGCACGCGTTTAGGCAGAACGCCAACTGCTGCATCAATTTTTCTTACTTCATCTAGTTTTCGACCATCAACTCTTACTCCTTCTTTAAGAATTTGTTCCCTCATAAGCTTTTTGGTGAGGGATTTAAATGCTGTTGGAAGTAGCTTGTTGTTTCCTGTGACTGCTTTTTTAACACTGTTATCGTCTTTGAGAGCCTCAATAGCTTCTGCAGTGGCGGCTTTTATTTCTTCAAGCTTGTTATCTCTATCAGCTTTTGTTTGTTCAAACTTCTTTAGGACTTCTCGTATTTCCTTACTGCAGTTTTTATCAAGATAAGAAGGTAATGTTTTGTCCTCGGTAGGGCTTTCTGGATGGACTTGCTTGATCCCTAATTCTTTAAGTATTGATTCTTGGGCTTTGATGAGTTCAGAGACGGCCTCGTATCCGAAATCAATTGCTTCAATGATGTCTTGCTCTGAAAGTTGATTTGCACCAGCCTCAACCATGACTACCCCGTCTGGGGTTCCAGCTATTACAAGGTCAAGATCTCCTCGCTCAATTTCTCTGTAGCTTGGATTTAGTACGAAATCATCGCCAAGTAATCCAACTCTTACTGCTGCCATAGGTCCCTGGAATGGGATTCCCGCAAGAAGGGTTGCCATTGAGGCACCCGTTACGGCAAGGACATCAGAAGGAACTCTTTCGTCAAGTGATAGACAGGTCGCAACTATTTGGATGTCATCTCGCATCCACCCAGGGAAAAGAGGCCTCATTGGCCTATCAATAAGTCGAGCAACCAGGGTCGCTCTCTCTGGGGGACGACTCTCTCGTCGCATGAAACTTCCAGGGATTCTCCCTGCTGCGTAGAGCCTTTCTTCGTAGTCGCAAATTAGTGGGAGAAAATCAATGCCTTCTCTTCCTGTTGATTGCGTTGCAGTAACAAGGACTGCGGTATCTCCGCATTCCACTAATACTGAACCTCCGGCCTGTGGCGCGAATCGCCCTGTAGTCAGCCTTATCTCCCGACCATCAAAGGAGATCGACTTTGTCTGACCTTGCACGTGCTCTTATGTCTTTTTGTCTGAGAATATTCTTGCATTTTATAAGCCCCCAGATATGAAATCTTTGAATTAGTGCCTATTGATTTGTTTATTTTGTGACATTAAAAAAGGGATCTTCTTTTTTAAGAGCCCTTTTTTGTTTTGATTGATGGTGCTTTTTGGGGTTAAGTCAGAGATCGAAACCTTTAGCTAAAGCATTTACCAACTTGATTTCACTACTCCTGGGAGTTCGCCTTTATGGGCTCTAGCTCGTAGTTGGTTACGGCAAAGTCCAAAATCACGGTAAACGCCTCTGGGTTTACCAGTAGCCCAACATCTATTGCGGATTCGATTTGGCGCGCTATTTCTCGGTAAAGCTTGAATTTTCCTATGAATTTCGAGACGTTCCATGGGGTCCTTAGCAGCATTAAAGGCTGCTAATAAAGCATTCCTTTTGGTTGCATAGCGCTCGACAAGCTTCTTGCGCTTCACATCTCTTGCGATCATTGACTTTTTAGCCATGCGGCGATTTTAAGTCCTAGGGAATAATCCACCATCCTAACCTTATGACTGTTCTTGAGTCTCAAATGATAAATTAAACCTAGGGAAGAAAGGCTTTTTCTTTGTTTAATTAGAGAAGAGAGCTTGAACTATAGATAGCTGTGATGTATCACGAATTATTAGAATCATACTTAATCCAACCATGAATACAAGGCCGGATTGGAGTATTGCTAGTTGAAGTTGCTTTGGTAGAGGCTTCCCATTTATGGCCTCATATATAAGAAGTGCAAGCTGACCTCCATCAAGAAGAGGAAGGGGTAGGGAGTTTAGAACCGCAAGATTAATCGAAATTAATGCTGTAAAAAGTATTATGCCTGAAGAGCCCTGTCCTGTTAGCTGAGCACCAATTTCAACAATCTTCACAGGACCACTTAATTGTTTCGCTGTGGTTCCAAATTCTGTAAATAAACCTTTGTATCCCCGAATTGTTTTGCTCAGTAGATCGAAGAATTGCTTGTTTACTTCTTGGAGGATTTGCCCAATATTTTTTGCGGGGATTAGCTTGCTGGTTATGGTTGGTTGCAATTGAGCACCAATTTTTCCTTTTCCTTGGACATTGTTTGGGACAATCTTTTGCTCGATTCTCTCTTTGCCTCGGATGCTTTTTAATAAAAGAGCGCCCTCAGGTGAGGCCTTGACTTTTTCAACAAGTACCTGGACAGCTTCTTGACCCTGGCCAAGATTGATCCCGTTAATTTCGATAATGCGGTCTCCTGGTTGCAGGCCAGCTTGCTCAGCTCTTTGATGGCTTTCAATTGCTACAACTAGAACTCCAGGCTCTGGTTGGCTTGGGAGTCCTAATAATGCTCCTTGGCTAAATAGAACAATCCAAGCGAGTAGAAGATTTGCAATTACTCCAGCAGAGATGACAAAAGCTCTTTGAGGTATTGGGCGGTTTTTAAGAAGATTTGGATCATCTTCAGGAATGTTATTTTCCTCCTGGTCATCAGGAAATGAAACGAAGCCTCCTAGAGGAAGTGCTCTAATTGCATATGTAACCCCTTTGATTTCTCGTTTTATTACTGCAGGGCCAAATCCAATTGAAAATCCATTTACCTGGATTCCTTGAATAGTTGCGGCTAGGAAATGACCTGCTTCATGAATGAGGATGAGAAACCCAAGGACTATTAGTGCAGTCAGTACGTTCATTTAATGATTATTGATTTGTTGGTGCTGGTTTCAGATGATCTTCTCCAAAGTAGGGCACTAGTGATTTAGGAAGTTTGACACTCCCATCAGCTTGCTGACCTGTCTCAAGGAGTGCAGCCATAGTGCGCCCAATGGCAAGCCCACTGGCGTTAAGGGTATGAATGAGTTTTTTGGTTTTGGTTGCTTTTGTTCTAATAGACGATCGTCTTGCTTGAAAGTCTTTGCAATTACTGCAGCTTGAGATTTCTCTAAAAGCTTTTGCGCCTGGTAGCCAGACTTCGAGATCAAAAGTACGTGCAGCAGAAAACCCAAGATCACCTGTGCATAAATCTATAACTCGATAAGGCAGTTCAAGTTTTTTCAAGACTTCTTCGGCATCCGATGTTATTTGTTCGTGAGATGATTCTGATTGTTCAGGTGCAACAAACCAATAAAGCTCTACTTTGTTGAATTGATGCAGTCTAATTAAACCTCTGGTGTCCTTGCCATAACTTCCTGCTTCTCTCCTAAAGCAGGGACTATATGCAACATACTTAATGGGAAGTTTTTCTGAAGGAAGAATTTCACCTCGGTGTATTGAAGTTACAGGAACCTCTGCAGTTGGAGTAAGCCAAAGGTCATCTTCTGCACATCTAAAACTTTCTTCTGCAAATTTTGGAAGTTGGCCGGAACCTGTAAGACTTGCAGTGTTTACTAAGACAGGAGGAAGTATCTCTTTATATCCTTTTGAAGAATGTAAATCCAGCATAAAATTAATTAGTGCCCGTTCAAGCTTCGCTCCTTGATTCATAAGAATGACAAAGCG
>QCFP01000026.1 GCA_003280185.1 Prochlorococcus sp. AG-363-L02 | reverse complement strand
AGTATCTTCAATGGGTGTAACAGCCTCAATTCTTCTATCTAAATTACGTCGCATAAAGTCTGCACTCCCTATATAAGCTTCTTTTTCTCCACCATTATAGAACCAAAATATACGCGAGTGTTCTAGGAATTGCCCGATGACACTGATAACTTGAATATTCTCACTTAGACCTTTTACACCTGGGTATAAACAACACATACCTCGAATGATTAACTCTATTTTGACTCCTTCTTGAGAAGCTTCATAGAGAAGATTTATGATATTAGGGTCTACTAATGAATTCATCTTAGCTCTAATTACTCCACCTTTACCTTGTTTATGGTTCTTGATTTCTCGATGGATTAACGTTTCTATACCTTTTCTCAGGCTGACGGGGGCGACAAGCAACTTGCGAAATGTTTGTTGTTTAGCAAAGCCAGTCAAGTAGTTAAATAGCTCAACTAGATCTTTGCCCAGATCCTCTCTAGCAGAAAGTAAACCTAAATCTGTGTATAGTTTTGATGTTTTGCAATTGTAATTACCTGTTCCAATATGTACGTAACTTTTTAATTTATTGCTTTCATTCCTGATCACTAATGCGATTTTTGTATGCGTTTTAAGGCCCACAACCCCATAAACAACATGAACACCTGATTGTTCCAGTTGTTTTGCCCATTGAATATTATTATCTTCATCAAAACGTGCTCTTAATTCTACCAGTGCCATAACTTGTTTGCCACTTTCGGCGGCTCGAATTAAGGCTTTAATAACTTGAGAGTCTTTTGCAATTCTGTACAACGTCATCTTGATTGCTAAAACATCTGGGTCTTCAGCAGCTTGATTTATAAACTCTTCTACAGAGGTAGAGAATAAATCATAGGGATGATGTAAAAGAATATCTTTATTTTTGATTATTGAGAAGATATCTTTGAATTCATCTTTATTGTTAGATGAAGTTTCAAGCTTCCCAGTTTGGCTATGTTTTAGTGGCTTACAGGTTTTGCCGACATGATGCTTAAATTTAAGCCTATGATTAGATATAGTTGACAATTCAAGTAGGTCATCGAGACCTAATATTGTTTTTGTCATGTATACGTCTTCTTCTTTAATAGACAACCCTTTTATTAACATATTTAGAATTTCTACGGGTATTTTATCTGACACTTCTAGTCTTACAATCTCACCACCAAGCCTACGCTTCCGAAGACCTTCTTCTATTGCAATCATTAAGTCATCAGCTTCTATATCTCTGAGTTCTAAGTCTGCATCACGAGTAACACGAAAAAAATAGTGTTCTTTTATTTTCATTCCTGGAAAAAGCATTCTTAGATTACAGCCTATGATTTGTTCCAGAGGTATTGTTATTAGCTCAGCGTTTGAAGTCGATTTGTCTAGGTCTGTAGGTATTGAGATAAATCGGCTTATGCTTTTCTGAGGTATTTTTACTCGAACAAATTGTTCTTGATCTTTTTCTGGATCTATGATAATTGCAGCTACATTTAGGCTGAGGTTGCTTACGTAAGGAAATGGATGAGCGGGATCGACTGCTAGAGGCGTTAAAACAGGAAAAATTTTTGTCTTAAAATAATTGTTAATCCAGCTTGTTTGAATTTCATTCAAGTCTTCATAGTCTACTATCAAAATTCTGTTTCTTCGAAGTTCATTTTTTAGATAATCATGATAATGATTGGCTTGTAATTTTAGAATTGGTAAAAGTCTTTTTCGGATTTCTTCTAATTGTTCTGATGCAGTTCTACCGTCTTCACTCAATTTGGTGATCCCCGCTTCAACTTGAGACTTTAAAGAAGCAATCCTTACCATAAAAAATTCATCAAGATTATTGCTAAAAATTGCACTAAATTTTGCTTGTTCAATAAGAGGTGTTTTGATATCTAGGGCTTGGGATAAGACACGAAAATTAAACGAGATCCAACTCAGCTCACGATTTATATACTCTTTTCGTGTTTTATCAGTGTGAATCATTTTAGGAAGTAGGCAGGTAAGACCATCTATAAAAACCTTGAGGTGTAATTTTTCGTTTTGATGGGCAGACCCTTCTATATTTTAATCAGGAGATACTGTTTTGTGCGTTTCTCCGCAGACTAGTGGTATTACAATCATGACAACAATAGAAGCCCCTATAAAAGGGCTGCTTTTTCCAAAAATATCATAACTAAGCCCAGCTAACGCAGGTCCTATAAAGCTTCCAAGGCTTTGCAGAGCTTGTAAGCTTCCTAAGGCTGTACCTTGTCCTTCTGTGTCGAGATTACGTGAAACTAAACTTCTTAGGCAAGGAGTAACGAGTCCGGTACCGAAAGCAAGTATTCCTACTGCAATAAATATGCTTGTGCTACTTTGCCCTTCTTTTGTAAGTGCAATAATTATAGCTCCAATTATTACTAATCCTAAGCCAAAAAGAGTTAATTTTATTTCTTTAAATTTTTTCACCAATGGACCAATTAGCCCACCTTGAACAAAGGTTGCGACTATTCCAACAATTAAGAATGCGGTTGTTGATAACTCTGGCCCCCAATTTAATTTTTCTTTGAAAAATAGAACTAAGATTGCAGTAAATCCATTAAAAGCTAGAAAAAAAAGAAAGAAGGCTAACGATAGTTTTCCTACATGAGGATTAAGCATGATTCGCTTTATTTTCGTGAATGGATTCAACTTTCTTTTTTGAGGGATAGATATTCTTGATTCTTTGGGGTGTGTTTCAGGAAGAAATTTAAGAACTACTGCAAGGTTTACTAGTGCAAATCCAGTTGCTACCCACACTGGGAGAGTTACTGATTGCTGAGCCAGCTTCCCTCCGAGAAATGGTCCAAGAATAAATCCAAATCCAAAAGCAACTCCAATAAGCCCAAAAGCTTTTGCACGTTGTTCAGGAGGGCTAATATCTGCTAAAACAGCACTTGCTGTAGCAGCAGTCCCGCCACTAATCCCGTCAATTAATCTTGCACTAAATAAAAGTATTAGAGGAAGAAATGATTCAGGAGGCCATTTTAAACTAATAGTTAATGCAAATAATCCTAGTCCTATGATTGATCCCGTGACACAGCTTGCAATCACAGGTTTTCTGCCGAAACGATCGCTTAATGCCCCAATTAGGGGGGTTGCTGCGAACTGAGCAAGAGCATAGCTACCTGCTAGTAAGCCTAAGGTGCGTCCATCTGTTTGAAAATTTGCAAGAAGAAATGGCAAAAGAGGAAACACGATGCTTTCACCAAGCCGGTCATTTAGCAAAGTAAGAAATGTGCTAATGACGATAGGGAATTTTGTCTTCGTCACTTCTATTGTTGACTGGTTGAGTCTTTTATAGATTTAGCTATATTTTCGCATTAGAGCAGTATCAAGTAGATGTTTCTGCTCTCCAACTAATTAATTTCTTTAGTATCTCCATTGCTGCACCGGAGCCAATAGTTTCTTTAGCAGTTTTTAAACCTTCATCCAAACTTTTTGCTTTTCCAGCTAACCATAGATACGCTCCAGAATTCCAAGTTAGGGCTGGTACTAATGGACCTTCATTATCGAGGGCCTTTAAGGCTTGCTCTTTCCAGGTATCAATATTTTTCCATTCAGTTTCTTTCCCCTGTAGGAAATGCTTCTTGGGATGAAGAATTAACCTTTCAAAGTTTCCATTTTGGATATAACTGGTTATACAGCTTCTACTGATTGGCAAGTCAATACTACCTTCAAGTCCTTTGATAGAAATTAAGTTTCTTTCTCCTAACATTTGTAATGTTTTCCAAGCTCTTGTTTCTGTCGGCGGGTGTACAAAACCACTTACAATTAGATGATCTCCTTTGTGAGCTGTCCAAAGTAATTCCATACTAGCTATTGGGGGCCTTTTGCCTAATTCATCTCGATATTTGATCATTAATGCAAAGTTATTTTTATGAAAACCAGTTTGCACTGCTTTTATATTTAGACCCTCTAGGCAGAGGCCAAGAGCTGAAAATAACTCTATTGGTGTGACCCCATATTTGATTGGCATTCGTCTCCCTCCATTTAAAACAATAGAATTGTCTGTGCTTAAAAGTACGAGACTTGTTAGTGGAAAAATAGGAGCAGTGCGACATCGGCCATCGAAGGGCATCCCAAAACAAATTGGCCTGACTTGATTTTTTGAGGAACTTAATTGTGGACCTAATGCTAAATAGGTATCAAGCATGCCCGCAAGTTCTTGAGGTTCGGGGCGCCGAATACGATGAGCCATCAGGAAAGCCCCTATTTGTGTAGGGCTGGCACTTTCTTTGAGAATTAGCTTGAGTGCCTCTGCAGACTCTGCCCTGGTCATACCTCGGCTTGTGCTCTCACCACTACCTATTTTTCCTAGCAGTCTTTTGAAGTGTTCTTTGCTATTCATTTTTTGAGAGGGCTCTTTCAGTAATAATTAGGGATTTTTGTTAGATTTGAATTTAGGTTTGTTGTAGATTTGATAGCCATAGTATCGTCATAAGATTTGAGAGTAAATGTTATTCTTTTAAGGTATACAATTAGATCTTACCTGAGGTAATTTTCTCTAATCTTTTCTCACGAACTTCATAGTCTTTCGATCCTAACTATGTTTCACAAGCGTTTATTAACAGTTGAGTATACTCTTCTTTGCTTTCCATCGCCTCTTGTAGAAGGGGTATGGTTGATTTATTGAGGTTTTACCATGATAAAAATTCAATATGGCAAGGTTTTTTTAGTGGGTGCTGGACCCGGTGACCCGGATTTGATAACAGTCAAAGCACATCGTCTTTTACAAAAATGCGATGCTGTTGTGTATGACTCTCTTGTACCTAGTCAAATTCTTGAGGTGGTGCGTGCATCTTGTGAATTGCAGTTTGTTGGTAAAAGACGAGGTCATCATTCGTCTCCTCAAGTAAAAACTAATTCACTTCTTTTAGAACTTGCAAAAAAGCATGATTGTGTAGTGCGATTAAAGGGGGGAGATCCATTTATGTTTGGGAGAGGGGGTGAAGAAGCTGAATATCTTTTTCAAAAAGGAGTTCCAGTGGAAGTCGTGCCTGGAGTAACTGCAGGCATTGCTGCACCTGCATATATTGGTATTCCTTTGACCCATAGACTCTGTGGATCTTCTGTGACTTTCGTTACTGGTCATGAGGAAATTGATAAAGCTCGCCGGACAGTTAATTGGAGCTCTTTAGCTGAGGCTAGTCATACTTTGGTTATATATATGGGGCTCCATAATATTGAACAAATCGTTCAACAATTGATTGAGGGTGGAATGGATTTAGATACACCAGCAGCCGTGATTCAGCAGGCAACAGTTTTAGGTCAACGCTTTGTTCGGGCTAGCTTAGGTGATTTAGTGCAGGAGTCAAGGAGAAAAATGTTTTCTTCTCCTTCGATTATTGTCATAGGAAAAATTGTCGATTTACAAGTTAAAGAGTGTTCACCAGAACCGGCTAATGTCACAATGCCGATAACATTTTAATCTCACAATAGCTGGACATTAGGAGAAATTATTAGGGTATTTAAAATTAATAATCAGCGAGTTAGTAATGTCTCCCATAATTCCTTGGTATTCTTTAAAATCTTTAGTGATTTATTATTGACACTAGAAATTGGATGACAACTTAAACTATTTATAAAAACCCAGTGATCATCTTCCTCTGGTTCTTTTTTGATTATGGCTTCTTTAATAATTCCTTTTTTTATACCTTCGCCTCTCATGATACCTGGTAAGCAGCCACTGGTTTCTCTGGGAGTTAACCATTCATTTTTTCGGTGAACTAAAATATTGGATGTGGTCCCACAGCAAACCTCTCCATTTGTGTTTAATATCAATGCATCATCGAATCCAGCTTCATTGGCTTCTTTTCTTGCCTGTATAGCTTGATTGTAGGCAAATGTTTTACATTTACTTAAGATGCTATTTTGATTTCTTCTTTCTAATTGACTGATTACTATCGATTTTGTATGAAACACTGGCTCATATGAATTTAATTCCAGCCAGAATCGATGCGCATCAAACTTTGAGGTTTTTTTTGGAAGAGTGATACCTCTTGCATGATTATTTCCGCGCGTCCAGTTTAGTCTTAGTGAACCTTGATTTAATGAAGTTCTCTCTAAGCCCTCTTCAATTAAAGGCTCTAGCCAATTTAATTTTGGTGGTGATGACATTCCAAGTATGGAGGCGCTATAATGCCATCTATTTAAATGTTCATTGAGTAATTTAGGTTGCCCATTTAATATTAAAATAGTCTCAAATATTCCATCTGCCATTTGTAAGCCTCGGTCACAGATAGGAAGACAGAACTCGTCGATTTCTACCCAGCGATTATTTATCCAACCAATTCTCTTTATCTGATCTTTTTTCATTGAAGTGCCTTGAGAATAGGAAGTAGTTTCCATTGCAACTCTTCAGCTTCTGTGGATGGCTTGGAGTCTGCAACTATTCCACAACCTGCATGAGCTCTAAGTGTTGTTTGGTTAACTATTAGAGAACGAATTATAAGATTGCTATCCAGGCTTCCATCCCAATCACGCCTAAGCAAGGATCCACAGTATGGACCTCTGGCTGTTGGTTCTAGTTCATGTAACCGTTGACATGCCCTGAGTTTAGGAGCACCACTGATGGAGCCACCAGGCCAACAAGATTCGAGTAAGTCGACCCATGTTTTTCCTTCCTGAAGTGAGCCTTCTATTACTGAAGTTAAATGATGTACTTCTGAAAAACTTTCAAGACCAGTAATCTGATCAACAGTTATAGACCCTGGCTTGCAAACTTTGCCAAGGTCATTCCGCAATAGATCTACAATCATTATGTTTTCTGCTCGATCTTTTATGCTGCAAATTAATTCTGCTGCAAGTCTTGCATCCTGAGAAGCATTTATGCCTCTTGGCCTGGTTCCTTTTATAGGTCTAGTTTCTACTTTCCCTTTTGCAGATACTTTTATAAATCTCTCTGGTGATGCAGATATTATAGCCTCACCTTTGGCACGCTTTGCTCCAACTACTAGTCCTGAGAATGGCGCTGGACATTTATGACGTAGCTTATTAAATATATCTATTAAGGAGATTCCTTCGGGGAGTGTTGCTTCGCAACATGTTGTTAAATTTGCTTGGAAGATATCACCTGCTTGAATCCAATTTTGGATTTGATTTATGTCGTTTATATATTTCTTGTTATTCGTTAGCCACTCCCAATCTTCGAGCCTGATACCTAGTGATTTGTTTGCCATAATATTTGATGACAATTTTTGTTTTGTTTCGTTATTATGTTTTATTTGATTGATAAATTTGAATAATTCATTAAACCTTTTGGAATTATATCCTTCAAGCCATAGTTGTTTTGTTTTTAAGTCAAATTTTAAAATTGGGTCATGTTTTCCTAGCCATAGAGTTGACATCTTATTCGTCTTCCAAGGGTTTTTAGGCTCTATCCAAGCAGCCGCTTCATAGCTAAGCCAACCCGTCCAGTGACCATCACCCAAATTTCTTAGTTCTTTAAATGGATTTGGATCAAAAGATGAATCTGGTAATCCATGACAACAAACCTGGCTGACAGGATCTACTCCCATAATGATCCATCTTCCATGTTGACTGCCATCGCTATCTAACCAAATAAATCCTTCTATTCCCCATTCCTGACAAAGTTTGTTTGCAAGAACAGTTGGTTCATGCCAGCAACACATTTTTTTCTTTGGATTTGTCACTCTTATATGGGTGTGCATAGATCTATTCTTCCTAAGTTTTTAAATGCTTCATCACGTAGTCGACAACTATCGCATTTACCGCAAGGTTTTCTATTACCCTGATAACAGCTCCAAGTCTTTTCAATTGGCAAACCTAGGCGCAAAGCCTCTCTAGCAATTTCTATTTTCTTCCAATTGATTAAGGGCGCCCAGAGTTTGGGCCCATTGCCTTCTCGACCAACCTTACTTGCAAGGTTGGCTAATTCTTGAAAAGTTTTCAGATAGTCAGGTCTGCAGTCTGGGTAACCTGAGTAATCCATTGCATTGATACCTAAAACTAGCTCACTGGCTCCACGCGCTTCAGCAAGACTTAGCCCTATGGAAATGAAAACAGTATTTCGATAGGGAACGTATGTATTTGGTATAACATCTTTTTCAATTCCTTTTTGAGGAATGTCTTGTTTTAAATCAGTAAGTGAAGAGCCTCCCCATAAACCAAGATTAATATTCAAGGTGTGATGTTCTGAAATCCCTAGGTGCCGCGCAATTGAATTGGCTGCTTCTAACTCTTTGTGATGGCGTTGCCCATAATTTAATGATAATCCGATAACGGTTTTTCCAGCATCTATTGCCATTGCAGCAGCAGTTGAGGAATCAAGTCCCCCGGAGAGAAGGGCAATGGTTTTGTTTTTGCTCATGCACTACCTTCTGAACTCATTAGCTGATTCTGCATATATACAGAAAATATAATCTAGTTTCCCAGGGGATATTTTTTAAATTGTCTATATTTGAGCGTTATTTAATATTAAGCCATTTATGTGTTTGGAGGCTTAATCTCCATTTTGGATTGCATTTTATGTAGTCTAAGGCAAGTCTTAAACCTGACTGACTATCCCAACCTGGCTGAAGGTATAAAAATGTATTGTTAGAAGGTGGATTTTTTGTTGATTCATGTTTTAACTGTTTTATTTTATCAGCAATATTGTCCGCAAAGATAATATCTTTTTCTGAATGAATTACGACTTTTATTTCATGACACGATATTAATACATTTAAATTAGGAGGAGCATGGGGCTTTGGTGAGAGAGTAATCCAATTAGGGTTTCCAGTGATTTCATTTACTCCGCTTGTCTCTAGGTGGATAGGTATTATTTTTCTATTGATTGATTGTGTTGAATTACGAATAGCATTACATAATTGACTAAGATCATGATGTAGAGGTTCTCCTCCTGTAATTACTACAAAGGACGCGCCCTTTTGTGACGCAAGCAGCGTTTCATTCGCAAGTTGGCTGATTGTTTTTTTAGGGTGTTTTGTTACGTCCCACGAGTTTTTAGTGTCACACCAAGGACAACCCACAGAACAACCTGCTAAGCGTATAAAAAAAGCACCTCGCCCTGCATGATTACCTTCTCCCT
>QCFP01000025.1 GCA_003280185.1 Prochlorococcus sp. AG-363-L02 | reverse complement strand
GAAAACGCAGCGGAAGCAATAATTACTACAGATTTAGTTACGAAGCAAATTGCTTATGAAGGAGAAATAGACGGGCAAATAATTCGCATTGGTGGAATGGCAAAGGGGTCAGGGATGATACATCCAAATATGGCTACAATGCTTGCATATATAACGTGTGATGTAAGTTTAGAACATGAAAGTTGGAAACAACTAATCCAAAAAGTTGCTGAAAAATCCTTCAATTCCATAACGGTAGACGGTGATACAAGTACAAATGACACATTTCTCGCCTTTTCAGCTGGGGAAAAATTTAATAGCAAACACTTAACCTACCTTGAAGAAGGATTGACACTAGCAGCTCAGGAACTAGCAAAAAAAATCGCAAGAGATGGAGAGGGAGCATCTTGTCTAATCGAGGTTGAAGTCAAAGGAACTCATGATGATCAACAAGCAAGAAAAATTGCCAAAACTATTTGCTCATCTGCATTAGTTAAAACAGCAATCCATGGCAAGGATCCCAATTGGGGAAGGATAATTGCTGCTATAGGAAGAGCAGGTGTCGGTATCGAAGTAAAAAGACTTTCACTTTGGTTAGGCCCATACCAAATAATTCAAAATGGTAACGCTATTAAATTTAAGAAAGCGGGATGTAGCGAATACATTGCAAAAAGAATGAAAGGTAATACTCATGAGAATGAGATTGTTAAAATAGATTTAATTGTTGGAAGTGGATTAGGTAGAGGCGTGTGCTGGGGATGTGATTTAAGTAAAGATTATATATCTATCAATGCCGATTACACAACGTAGTTAAGATCCGTTGCAGTGCAATTGATTAGAGCGATGATTTGTTTAAATAAAACACTAATAAAACGGTGATGTCGATATGACTAGGTTTTAGGAGTATCCTTTAAAAATAAAACACCAATAAAACAGTAACCGCTTCCTTGAGATCTATTGATATGACTGAATTTTAATTGTTATACCTGTAGTAATGCGGACTATACTACATAAAAATAGCAAATAAAAAAGTATATAATGTATCAGTGCTATTACATCCTTAAAATGAAAAGATGGGACTTCAAAGATTTACCTCGCCTACCAAAGTTAAAGCTTGCAGTTATTGGTCATGTCGAGTGGGTAACATTTGTATCTGTTAATAAATTACCTCAAGCAGGTATTATTAATCATGCAAAGAATTTTCTTGAAGAACCAGCTGGTGGAGGAGCAGTTGTTGCAGCACAACTAGTCAATTTAAATCAAGGTCATGTCGATTTTTTTACAGCCCTCGGTAAAGATTCTCTTGGAGAAATTGCAATTAAACGACTTACAGGGCTGGGATTAACTGTCCATGTTTCCTGGAAAAAAGAACCAACAAGACGGGCGATCAGCATAATCGATGAAGCTGGAGAAAGAGCAATAACAGTTATAGGAAAAAGACTTCAGCCACTTGGTCGCGACAATTTACCATGGGAAATGCTTAAAAACTACGATGGTATTTTTGTAACCGCTACAGATTCTGAAGGACTAAAGAAATGTCGTAATGCTAATTTACTTGCAGTAACACCACGTACAGGATTACAAACAATTAGAGAAGCAAATATTCAAATAGATGCATTAATTGGTAGTGGAAAAGACCCGGATGAAAAAATAGCTAGAAACATACTAAGCCCTGAACCAAAGCTCCATATATCTACAGAAGGTGCTTCAGGTGGAGAAGTTTGGCCTTTAGGTCGATACGAAGCATTTCCATTAAAGAACAATGTCGTCAATGCTTATGGATGTGGTGACAGCTTTGCAGCAGGTGTTACTGCAGGCCTGGCGGCAAATTGGAATATTGAAAAAGCAATCAGCCTTGGAGCATATTGTGGTTCAAAATGTGCTAGTACCTTCGGACCTTATTAAGAAAAAATTTTAAATTCTTCAATATTTGAATCCTACAATATGAATTAATGTCTTTTGTGACGCCTAGTTTTCGCAGCCTTTCTAAATTTCTTAACCATACGTTTAGCATTAATCTTCTTAGACAATTCAAATTGATTAAATCGGTATCCTAAAAGCGAAAGAAGAAAAACTAAACCAAATAAAAAGATATAAATTTCCACTTGCTGAAAAATGCAACCAATACTATTCAACTAATGAATCAAATCAATACCAAAATAAGCAATAAACTGATACACATAGACTCATCCAGAAAGGGACAAGCCTATTTATTTTAAGAACCTAAACCCTGCGCCACATGCACAGCTTTCAGCCCCTCTTGGGGAACTAATTAAAAATCCACCACCACTTAAATCACCGTAATAACTAAGACTAAGTCCCTTAAGTAAATCCAATTGCCCCTTTGGAGCATAAATAGTGACCCCATCAGTTCGGAAAATAGGTACACCAGAGAAATCCCCAGGTCGAAGCCGTATATGCAGCCAACGTTGACCACATGGATCATCGAGTCAGTCAATGTGCACCCGACCTGGCATACCACCAAAGGCAGCCTGTCTGCTTAATTCAGCTAAAGCAGTTGGGGTAACACTTAGGGTTTGCCCCTTGTGCATGGAGAAAAAAAGAAATATTTTCAAATCATAGACAACTCAGTGAAACAGCACATGAGTTCCCTATTCCATATTCTTCTTAGAAAAGCAATCGAAGAGGTTTGAGTACGATCACGAAATTCCGTTTAAAACCGTATACAACACTTTTGGTTAAGTGCTTTAAAGAGTCGTAAGAGTGGGCGATCCAGGGTTCGAACCAGGGACATCCTGCTTGTAAGGCAGGCGCTCTACCGCTGAGCTAATCGCCCATACATACAATTCTGCACTACCGCAGGTCAATTACACCTTTTCTATGCTGAATAGATGGCATCAGGCAAGAACCATGACAGAGCGACCAAACTACTTAGCCTCCCATTTGGAGTAGCTGTTGGAATTACTCTTGGCCTCGAGAATGGTCTAATCGGAGGCATCTCCTTCCTAGTTGGTGGATTATGGCTGTCACCTGATCTCGATACAAACTCCAATGCTTTAAAAAGATGGGGATTCCTTAAAGGAATTTGGATACCCTACAAAAAACTAATTTGCCATCGCTCGTTACTTTCACACGGACCAGTAATAGGAACAACAATAAGGCTGCTCTACTTAGCAATATGGCTCTATATCAGCCTCGCAATTTTTAGACAACTTGGAATTATCAAGTTTGCAGACATAAACCAAAACTTGTTTCAAAATCTTTTATTGCACCAAGAAAAATATGTGGCTTTCGTTTTAGGACTAGAAATGAGTGCTTGGTTGCACCTAATACAAGATGGGGATCCTACTATGATTAATTTGAAAAAATAATATACTCATTAAGACTATTTAATAGTAATGTAAGAGTAGTATTACAATCGGATTATGGTAGAAAAAGACATTACAAGATTGATGCAAATAATTGCTAAATTGCGCGATCCTAAAAGTGGATGCCCATGGGATGCAATCCAAACACATTCATCATTAATCCCCTATGTTCTACAAGAAGCATACGAAGTTACCGATGCAATCAAAAATGGGGACGATAATGATCTCCAAGAAGAACTTGGTGACCTGTTATTGCAAGTATTACTTCATACACATATTGCAACCGAAGAAAAGCGATTTGATCTGAGAGACGTTGTAAACAGTTTACGCAATAAACTAATAAGGCGACACCCACATGTATTTGAGAATCAAGAAGCATTAAGTATAGAAGAAATAAAAAAGCAATGGGAAGAAATTAAAGAAAAGGAAACTCCAATCCCCAAATCAGAAAGCCCTATTAGCGACAAGTTACGCAATAGAATACGTTCACAATCAGCCATTTCAGGAGCCATGATAATATCTCAAAAGACAGCAAAGGAAGGCTTTGAGTGGGAAAATTTTAATGATGTTTGGGATAAAGTAATCGAAGAAATGAATGAGCTAAAAGAGGCAATAGATTCGAAGCAGAAGACTGATATAAAAGGGGAACTTGGTGATATAATCTTTACTCTTATTAATGTTGCACGTTGGCATGAGCTTAACCCTGAAGAATGCTTATCAAAAACCAATCAAAAATTTCTTGACCGCTTTTCTTGGGTCGAAAAAAACTCTACGAACAAAATTTCCAAACAATCCTTTACCGAACTAAATTATTTATGGGAGAACGCAAAAAACAATTTAAAAGCTACTAAGAATAACCAAAATACTTAATTGTAAATCCATCAAAACCTTAAAAAGACTATGTGCACTCCAGAAAATCAAACAAGCACCTGGTTTGATGAATATCAAAAAGGCGTGAGATATGGCCTTGAAGGACAGATCTTAGTAGATGAAAAAAGTAAGTATCAAAGAATAACAATTATCGACAGTAAGCGCTATGGGAAAGCGCTCCTCTTAGATAACTGTTGGATGACAGCAGAACAGCAAGAAAAGCACTACCACGAATGCCTTGTCCATCCTGCTCTTTCCGGTGCATTAGAAATAAAAAGAGGATTAATTGTTGGAGGTGGAGATGGTGGAACTGCAAAAGAATGTTTGAGATACAAAGAAGTAGAGCATCTAGATTTAGTAGAGATCGATGAACGTGTCATTAAACTTAGTCAAAAATATCTTCCAACAATAGGAGGAAATGCCTGGCAAGATCCACGTCTACAAATCAATATTGAAGACGGTATCAAATGGACTAAGCATGCAGGAAATGAAGTCTATGATTTTGTAATTATTGACAGCTCTGATCCTAACGGCCCTGCAAAAGGTCTCTTCAATGAAACCTTCATAAGAGACTGTAAAAGGATTCTTCGGCCTGGAGGGATATTTGCTATTCAAAGTGAATCACCAGAATCATTCCTCAAAATCCATTTAGATATTATTCGGCTTGTCAAAAAGATTTTCCAATTTGCTGATCCCATATACGGATGGGTACCAATGTATCCAAGTGGATGGTGGAGTTGGACCTTTGCCTCCATGGGAAAACCGCATTACCTTCACCCTCATTCCAAAAGAGTTAATGCAATTTCTCAAGATTGCATTATTTGGAGCTCAAAATGGCAAAAAGGAGCTTTTCAAGCTATACCAGCTTTTATAGAAAGGGCACTTAAATAAGGAATGCGAGGTATCAATCACTGCCATGTTTAATACTGAAGGTCCCATCTTTATGCAAAGCCGACGTGACCCAAAAGGCTGCAGTATTGGAATCATTGGTGTTCCATATGATGGAACAACTTCCTTTAGAGCTGGCACACGTTTTGGACCAGCAGCTATACGTGAAGTAAGCACATCTCTAGAAACCTATTGCCCTCAACTCAAGCTAGATCTAGAAAATATTGATTATGCAGATCTTGGGTCCCTAGACATTCCAATAGGCAAGCCAAAAAAAGTTATCAGTCTAGTCAAAAAAGGGACAAAACAAATAATTAGAAATGGTCTCAAACCACTTATTTTAGGAGGAGAGCACTCTATTACTTCTGGAGCAGTTCAAGCAGTAGCAAACTTTTATCCAGATGTTATTATTATTCAATTGGATGCACATGCAGACCTTCGAAATCAATGGCAAAAAACAAAATATAGTCATGCATGTGCAATGCGTCGCTGTCTTGATGTATTGCCAAGTAAGCAACTAATTCAGGTAGGCATTCGCAGTGGAACAAAGGAAGAGTTTGACGAAATAAATCTACAAAAAAGAATGGTATCAACAGAAAACGGAGAACTTGCAAATTCTCTGACGAAAGCACTAAGTCCTCACAAAGATAAGCCTATCTATTTAACAGTCGATCTGGACTGGTTTGATCCAAGTGTATTACCAGGAACTGGAACACCTGAACCCGGAGGTTTTTATTGGAATGATTTCGCCTCTTTATTAGATGTAATTCGTCAATACAATCTTATTGCCGCTGACGTTGTTGAACTTGCACCTGAACTTGATCCTTCAAAATGCAGTAGTGTTCTGGCAGCAAAAGTAACAAGAAGTTTGATAATGCTCCTCAGTACATAACTATCTATCGTTAAAGGTAAACAACAAATCACCATCTCTATATATTAAGGAAAACTCAAATATACCTATGTTCAGATCATTGAAAACTCGTCTTCTTTGGAAGAACTAGAAAAAGAACGTCCCAAGTCAAGCTGTCTCTCAATAATCGGCGAAGAAAAATGCTCCTGAACACTTGGTAAAGATGGAGACTTTTGTGTCCAATGGTGACAGAAAGCAAATTTCGCCAGATCACGGGTAACGGTCAGTTGTCTTAAACGACACCAACCTTCAGCTGGGTTTTGGCCAGGTCCACAATGACAACAGGTGCTGCAGCAGTCGTTCCTAGGCACTGAATATCCTCCAACGAACCAAGGTTAAAGAAAGTTCGAAGATCTATCTTGACTCAACAGAAAATCTCCGGCTTTCCTTCAGGTTTGTCAAAACCAATTTCAACAGACCATAAACCTGCCAATACGGTAAACGCATCCATGAAACTCAACAAAACCGCCTTATTTGAAGACTTCAGCAATGCTGGCGCTCGAATGGTTCCCTTCGCTGGATGGGAAATGCCCATCCAATTCTCAAGCTTGGTAAATGAACATCATGCGGTTCGGAATCATGGAGGGATGTTTGACATCTCTCATATGGGCATAGTCAGACTTCAAGGAGTAAACGCAAAAGATCACCTACAAAAGCTCGTGCCCACAGATCTCAACAGAATTGGTCCTGGAGAAGCTTGCTACACAGTTCTGCTTAACAATAGTGCTGGAATTATTGATGATTTAATCATTTATGACCTGGGGGTCGATAAGGATGACAAAGAGAATCTATTACTGGTTCTTAATGCAGCCTGCACAGATAACGATATTTCATGGATCAAAAAACATTTAGAACCAGCTAATATCTCTATAATTGATGAGAAAAAAACAAACCTTTTAATAGCAATACAAGGCCCCCTTGTACAAAAAAATCTTGAAAGATTTACTGAGCAACCACTCTCAACTCTTCCAAGATTTGGCCATAGGTATCTAAACATCAATTTAGAAGGTGAACCTCCAACCAGTACTTTTATTGCCAGGACAGGATATACAGGTGAAGACGGGTTCGAAATTCTTATCAATGCAAATTCAGGAAAAAAATTATGGCAAGAATTAAGAAAAGAAGGGCTTACCCCTTGTGGATTGGGTGCGCGTGACACCCTTCGCCTGGAAGCAGGAATGCTTCTTTATGGGAAAGATATGGGCAACAAAACCACGCCATTTGAAATAGGCCTTGGCTGGCTAATTCATCTTGAGATGTCCAGTGATTTCGTTGGTAGATCGGCCCTTGAACAGCAAGCTAAAGAAGGTGTCAAAAAACGTTTAGTAGGAGTTGAATTGCAAAGCAAAGCAATCGCAAGAAGTGGATATCCTCTGCTTTCTAACAACAACAAAATTGGCCATATAACAAGTGGCAGCTGGTCACCCACTCTTGAGAAAGCAATTGGTCTTGGTTACGTACCTATTGAGTTCTCCAAAGTTGACACCTATATGGATATTGAGATCAGAGGACAGCATTTTCCAGCCAAAGTGGTCAAACTCCCATTTTATAAACGGAAATGAACTATTTCCAGAGAAAGACTTTTTAACTACAAAAAGGAGTTGTTATGGGAAACTCTTTCCAGACATTGATTTCTTCCTTACCTATGCGCAGCAACAATTGCGGTGAACTGCGCAACAAGCACATTAGTGCTGAGGTTAAATTGTGCGGTTGGGTTGACCGTTGCAGAGATCATGGAGGGGTCATCTTCATTGACCTTAGGGATCGAAGTGGAACTGTCCAAGTAACAGTTGATCCAGATGAGGGCAATGCAATGTTTGAAATTGCCGAGAGCCTGCGTAATGAAACTGTTCTCCAAATAACTGGAACCGTTAGGAATAGACCATCAGACGCAATCAACAAAAAACTGCTTACTGGAGAGATAGAGGTTCTAGCAAAAACACTAAATGTACTTAATCCTGTCAAAGGAACATTACCTTTTACGGTATCCATTCATAACGAAGAACCAATACGCGAAGAATTAAGACTCAGACACCGCTATCTAGACCTACGTAGAGAGAGAATGCGTCAAAACATCCTCCTGCGTCACGAAGCAATCAAGACCGCAAGAGAGTTCCTTGAATCAGAAGGTTTTATTGAAGTAGAGACACCCGTCCTAACAAGATCTACCCCCGAAGGAGCACGTGATTATCTTGTGCCGTCACGAGTCTGCGAAGGCCAATGGTTTGCTCTGCCCCAATCTCCTCAACTCTTTAAACAATTACTTATGGTTGGAGGCATTGAAAAGTACTACCAGATAGCTCGTTGCTTCCGTGATGAAGATCTTCGTGCTGACCGTCAACCGGAATTCACTCAGCTAGATATTGAGATGAGTTTTATGAGTCAAGAAGAGATACTTGATATGAATGAAAAATTAATTGCAACAATCTGGAAACAGATCAAAGGGATCTCGTTACCTTGCCCATTCCCAAGAATGACTTGGAGTGAAGCAATGAACAGATACGGCACAGATAGGCCAGATACCCGCTATGAAATGGAATTGAAAGATATAAGTGAAATTGCGAAAAAGATCAAATTTAAAGTCTTTTCAGGAGCCATAGCTTCTGGTGGCTCTGTTAAATGTATTAACGTAAAAGGAGGCAATAATGCAGTAAGTAATGTACGTATTAAGCCTGGTGGAGATATCTTTACAGAAGCCCAAAAAGCAGGAGCACGCGGACTAGCCTTTATCAGAGTTAGGGAATCATTAGAAATCGATACAATAGGAGCAATAAAAGATAATCTTAGCGAAGAAGAGAAAGAAAAAATCCTTAAATTAACAAATGCTGAACCTGGAGATCTACTTCTATTTGGCGCAGGAAATACACAAATAGTAAATAAAACTCTTGATCGAATACGTCAATTTCTTGCTAGAGAGTTAAACCTGATTCCTAACAAAGACAGTTGGAATTTTCTATGGGTCATTGATTTCCCAATGTTCGAATTGAATCAAGAAGAAAATAGACTCGAAGCACTTCACCACCCTTTTTGTTGCCCTAATCCAGAGGATATTGGAAACGACCAGAAAACTTGGCCAACTGACCTACCAAGGGCTCGTGCACAAGCCTATGACCTTGTCCTGAATGGTCTAGAACTAGGCGGTGGGTCTTTACGCATTCACAACTCAGAACTACAAAAAGAAGTGCTAAAAACCATTGGTATGTCGTCAGAAGACACACAACAACAATTTGGATTCTTAATAGAAGCTCTCGAGATGGGCGCTCCCCCACACGGTGGCCTTGCCTTTGGAATCGACCGCATGATCATGCTCCTAAGTGGAGAAGAATCAATTCGCGAAACAATTGCCTTTCCAAAAACCCAACAAGCTCGTTGTTTAATGACGCAGGCTCCCTCCCACGCCTCGGATCAACAATTAAAAGAACTGCATGTTGAAAGTACTTGGATCATCCCAGAAGAGAATTCATCCAAATAAGTTAAACAAAAAAACTAATTTAACTGGAGATCTTAGTGGAGTCGCATTAAATTAAGGAGTCAAAGAAGTAATTATGACCAAATACCTATTTGTCACGGGCGGTGTTGTTTCCAGTATTGGCAAGGGAATTGTGGCAGCGAGCCTGGGGCGACTACTGAAATCAAGAGGATATGACGTCTCAATCCTCAAACTGGACCCTTACCTCAATGTTGACCCTGGCACAATGAGCCCTTATCAACATGGTGAAGTATTTGTCACAGAAGACGGAGCAGAAACAGATTTAGACCTTGGTCATTACGAAAGATTCACAGATACCGCAATGTCGCGATTAAATAGTGTGACAACAGGGTCAATTTATCAAGCAGTTATAAACAAAGAACGACGAGGCGATTACAACGGAGGAACGGTACAAGTTATACCTCATATAACTAGCGAAATACGAGAAAGAATTCATCGTGTAGCTGCTAACAGTGGTGCAGATGTTGTTATCACTGAAATTGGAGGGACAGTTGGCGATATTGAATCCCTTCCTTTCTTAGAAGCAATAAGAGAATTTCGTGAGGATGTAGGTAGAGATGATTTGGCGTATATCCATGTAACCTTGCTGCCATTTATCGGAACATCAGGAGAATTAAAAACTAAGCCAACACAGCATTCTGTTAAAGAATTAAGGTCCATAGGTATTCAACCAAATTTGCTTGTTTGTCGAAGCGATCGCCCAATCAATGAAGAATTAAAAAGAAAAATTGCTGGTTTCTGTGGCGTTCCTAATAAAGCGGTCATACCTTCTTTAGATGCTGACAGTATCTATGCAGTACCTCTAGCCCTAGAAGGAGAAGGCCTTTGCAAAGAAATACTCAATATTCTCCATCTAGATGACAGAGAAAGTGATATGAATAATTGGAAAAAGTTGGTTCATAATATTAGAAACCCCGGACCTGAAGTCAAAGTGGCACTTGTTGGAAAATACGTGCAATTAAATGATGCTTACTTATCAGTAGTTGAAGCACTACGA
>QCFP01000024.1 GCA_003280185.1 Prochlorococcus sp. AG-363-L02 | reverse complement strand
AAACAGCAATTACTCCATCAAGCACTCGCATCGAACGCTCGACTTCAATAGTGAAATCAACGTGACCTGGAGTATCAATAATGTTTATACGATGGTCATTCCAGGTTGTAGAGATGGCAGCAGCAGTAATCGTGATTCCACGCTCACGCTCTTGAGCCATCCAGTCTGTTACTGCTGCGCCATCATGGACTTCGCCCATTTTATGGACTACGCCCGAATAAAAAAGAATTCGTTCAGTGCAAGTAGTCTTGCCAGCATCAATATGGGCGGCAATACCTATATTTCTTACACGTTCCAGGGGAAAGGCGCGATCCACAAGAAACTCTCCGGGTTGAGGCATGAAAAGGCGGGTGAGACTCTACATGTCAGCCCTACATAAATGAAAGTTTCTCGGCATTATTACTAATGATTTAGTACCTGTAATGGGCAAAAGCTTTATTAGCCTCAGCCATCTTGTGAGTCTCTTCACGCTTCCGCACTGCACTACCAGCTTCATTAGCGGCATCAATCAGCTCACTAGCAAGTTTTTGAGCCATACTCCGCCCATTTCTAGATCTTGAGAAATTCACTAACCAACGCAAAGCCATAGCTGTGCCCCGTTCTTGTCTGACCTCCATAGGGACCTGATATGTAGCACCTCCAACTCGACGAGCCCTTACCTCAACTAAAGGGGTGGCATTTTTAACAGCAGTTTCAAATAGTTCTATTGGATCACTTCCAGTACGTTCGTTAATAAAGCTAAAAGCTTCTGAAAGAATTCTTTGAGCTGTGGATTTCTTTCCATGCTTCATCAACCTTGCAATCATCATTGTCGCAAGCCTGTTGTTGAACTGTGGGTCAGGAAGAACTGGTTTTTTTTCTGCTGCGTTTCTGCGTGACATAATTGGCCAAAAAATTTGAGTGAAGAAACTAATAAAAAAGAAAAATCCCTAATAGATAAGATCAAGCTAACTTTTAGGTGATTTGGCACCGTACTTTGAGCGAGCCTGACGGCGATCTTTAACCCCTGCGGTATCTAGAGTGCCTCGAATAATGTGATATCTCACACCTGGAAGATCTTTAACTCTGCCACCTCTGATCAACACTACTGAGTGCTCTTGGAGGTTATGACCTATTCCTGGGATGTATGCCGTAACCTCAAAACCAGAAGTAAGCCTAACTCTTGCAACCTTTCTTAAGGCCGAATTCGGCTTTTTTGGAGTAGAGGTATAGACACGGGTACATACACCCCGTCTCTCAGGGCATGCTCTCAATGCTGGAGATTTTGTCTTTCTGGTCAGACGCTGTCTCTCAGTTCGAATTAGCTGTTGGATTGTTGGCATTTACGATAGTCATAGGGTCGGAACTCCGACCTCATATCACAATCAACCAGATTAGCTGTTCACCTGGCCAAACCAAATAAATCAGCTGCTTTATCTTGTGACCTTCTAAGCAAAAATCAAACTGATTTCGTCGTTTTTGATCATTACGCTTCAAAACAGCGCGCATTTTGCCTGGTAAAACAGCATGGACAGGTTGCTTTGAAGATAAAAATTATTTAATTTCAAGCTCTTTTGCATTCCCAAACTACTTCGATGACTCATTCAATAAAAATAACCCGATGTAAAGATTTTTACAGTCGCTTAAGGAGGTGAACCGACTCTTAATGATGAAAAATCTTCGAAATGTCACTTCCAAGATTCAAGCCATCTTTAAAGTGTTACTGATAGAGATTGGTAGTTTCAAATAATCCTAGAAAATGCTCCACGATAGAAAGCGAATGGAGCAAACCATCTCGATCAAACTTATGGAGGTTCACTACTTAGGATCTTCCTTTGGTTCATTCATGAAGAAGTCCGCAAGCCTTTTTGGCGCAAGGAAAAAGCTCGGTTGAAGGTTATGTCTCAAGTTCCCATTCGCCCTAGTTGGCCTCACTGCGACACCAGCGCTCCAAAAGCAGTGGCTGGCGAGAAGGATTCCTGTGGAGTGGGGTTTTTAGCCAAAATCAATGGCGAAGCAAGTCATTGGTTACTAGAGCAAGCACTGCGAGGTCTGGAATGCATGGAACACAGAGGAGGGTGCGGTGGTGATAGCGATTCCGGAGATGGAGCCGGTTTACTTTGTGCAATCCCATGGAATTTTCTAAGTGAGGTATGGCCTGCAATAGAAAAAAACCGTAAATCTTATGGACTAGGCATGCTTTTCATGCCAAAAGATCCTTCTACAAGAGAGGAAGCTCACAAATTCTGCGAAGAAGAGGCAAGATCACTAGGACTAATACCAAAAGGGTGGAGGAAAGTCCCCGTAGACGAATCAAAGCTTGGCACCCTTGCAAAAGCAAATGTTCCAGCTATCGAACAATGGCTCTTGGAAGGACAATCATCAGTATCCCAAGATTCCTTAGAGGCAACTCTTTTTAGATTGAGAAGGCGTATTGGAAAACGAGCTAGAAAAATCTGGAATCATTTAGAAACCGAACTCTATATAGCCTCTTTGAGTTGCCGAACCGTGGTTTACAAGGGAATGGTGCGTTCTTCAGTACTAGCACTGTTCTATGAGGACCTTCGAGATGAAAGGTTTGAAGTACCTTTTGCTGTCTATCACCGTCGCTTCAGCACCAACACACTTCCAAAATGGCCACTCGCTCAGCCAATGAGGCTGCTAGGTCACAACGGAGAAATAAACACCTTGCTTGGGAACTTGAACTGGGCAAGAGCTACTGAAGTAAATCTGGAAGAGGTTTGGGGAATGGACGCAAAAGACCTGCAACCAGTAGTAAATGACTCCTTCAGTGATTCAGCAAATCTCGATGCAACTCTAGAACTACTCGTTCGGAGTGGAAGGCCAATCACTGACAGCCTTCTAACTCTTGTTCCAGAAGCCTTCAGAGATCAACCAGAACTAACCGACAAGCCTGAAATTCAAGCTTTCTACGAATATTCTGCTTGCACCCAGGAACCCTGGGATGGGCCTGCATTACTTGTGTTTTCTGATGGGCGATATGTTGGAGCCACGCTCGATAGGAATGGACTTCGTCCTGCTCGTTATTGCATCACGAATGATGGCTTTGTAGTAATGGGATCAGAAGCAGGAGTGGTAGAACTTCAAGAAGACCAAATCATCGAAAAAGGTCGACTTGGTCCTGGCCAAATGCTCGCAGTTGATCTGGAAAACGCTCGACTTCTTAGGAACTGGGATGTAAAGCATGAAGTTGCGACTAGGAACCCTTATAGAGATTGGCTGACTAAACATCGGAAAACCCTACAAAAACAAGCCTGGGAAGACAAAAAAAATCTCAGCGAAGTAGATGTCCTCCAACAGCAAACCACTTTCGGATTCACCTCTGAAGATTTTGACCTGGTCATCGAATCAATGGCTGGCTCGGCAAAAGAACCAACTTTTTGTATGGGAGATGACATCCCACTAGCCGTCCTATCCAACAAACCACATATTCTTTATGACTACTTCAAGCAACGCTTTGCTCAAGTCACGAATCCACCAATTGATCCACTAAGAGAAAAACTAGTGATGAGTCTTGAGATGCATCTTGGGAAAAGACACTCACCACTCCAACCAAAGGAAGATGCCACAAAAGTTTTACATCTAAAAACACCAATTCTTAATGAAGGTGAACTTGAAGAGATATCCCGAAAAGGGATATCAACTAATACTCTTTCCACACTCATCAGTGTGGAAAGAAGTAATAATTATTTTCAAAAAGAAATAGAAATGCTATGTCATAAGGCGGAAGAATATGTATTAAATGACACGCAAGTATTAATTCTTTCAGACAAAGGTGCTGATAAAAAAAATACTTATATCCCGCCCCTTCTTGCAGTTGGTGCAGTCCACCATCATTTACTTCGCAAAGGACTACGTCTAAAAACTTCAATAGTTGTTGAAACTGCACAGTGTTGGAACACCCATCACCTTGCTTGTCTTATTGGATATGGAGCAAGTGCAGTATGTCCATGGCTTACATGGGAAACGACCCGACACTGGTGGAGCAAGCCTCGAACCCAAAAGCTCATGGAAAGTGGCAAAATAAAGTCCATAACTATTACCGAGGCTCAATCGAATTTACGAAAAGCCTTAGAAGATGGACTGCGCAAAATCCTTTCTAAAATTGGTATATCAATGCTCTCGAGTTACCACGGAGCGCAAATTTTTGAAGCAATAGGAGTAGGAGCCGACCTAATAGGTCTAGCTTTCAAAGGCACAACAAGTCGAATTGCAGGAATCAGTCTTAATGACCTAGCGAATGAAACCCTGACATTTCATAAAAAAGCATTCCCAGAATTAGAACAAAACAAGCTTGAATTCATGGGGTTTGTGCAACATAGAACTGGTGGAGAGTTTCACCTAAACTCACCCGAAATTTCAAAAGCTCTCCATGCAGCAGTAAAGCTAGGACCAAAATACGATCACTTTTCAACATATAAAACTTTGTTAGAAGGCCGTCCAGCAACTGTTTTACGAGACCTTCTTACATTAAAACCTGTCTCTGAGCCACTACCACTAGATCAAATTGAAAGTGTCGAATCAATTTGCACGCGCTTTTGTACTGGTGGCATGAGCCTTGGTGCATTATCAAGAGAAGCTCACGAGGTACTTGCTGTAGCAATGAATCGGATTGGTGGCAAAAGTAATAGTGGGGAAGGAGGTGAAGATCCTCAAAGATTCAAACCACTCAATGATGTAGATAAAGAAAAACATTCTTCCACGCTCCCAAATATCCATGGCTTACGTAATGGAGATACGGCTTGCTCTGCGATTAAACAAATTGCCTCTGGACGTTTCGGTGTAACTCCTGAATACCTGCGAAGCGGAAGACAATTAGAAATCAAGGTAGCTCAGGGGGCTAAACCCGGCGAGGGAGGCCAATTGCCTGGGCCAAAAGTAGATCCTTATATCGCCAAGCTACGCAACAGCAAACCAGGCGTAGCTCTTATCTCTCCTCCTCCACATCACGACATTTACTCAATTGAAGACCTTGCACAACTAATCCACGACCTTCATCAGGTTCATCCCGAAGCAAAAGTAAGTGTCAAACTAGTCGCTGAAATAGGTATTGGAACTATCGCTGCAGGAGTAGCTAAAGCCAATGCAGACGTCATACAAATCTCTGGTCATGATGGAGGCACAGGTGCATCACCGTTAAGCTCAATAAAACATGCTGGGGGGCCATGGGAACTCGGCCTAACAGAAGTGCACAGAGCTTTACTTGAGAATGGTCTTCGTGATCGTGTTTTACTTCGAGCTGATGGTGGACTAAAAACTGGCTGGGACGTTGTAATTGCTGCTCTACTTGGAGCAGAAGAATATGGGTTTGGCTCGATAGCAATGATTGCAGAAGGATGCATCATGGCACGCGTTTGTCATACAAATAACTGCCCTGTGGGTGTTGCTACCCAACAGGAGAAGTTGCGAAAGCGTTTCACAGGAATTCCAGAACATGTTGTAAATTTCTTCTTTTTTATAGCTGAAGAAGTAAGGCAAATAATGAGTGTATTGGGCGTTTCAAAAATAGAAGACTTAATTGGACGTACAGATTTCCTTGAACAACGAAAGGTTGACTTATTGAAAACAAAATCGTTAGACCTTAGCTGCCTTCTTGGACCAATAAAGAAAGTTGAAAAATATGCAAATAGATCTTGGCTAATACATAGCGAAAAAGCCCATAATAATGGAGAAACACTTGAGGAAGAATTACTTAGAAATGTGCAATTAAATCAGGCTATTGAACAACAAAAAAGGATTACATTAACCATCCCAATCCTAAATACTGATCGAAGTGTGTGTGCAAGAATTGCAGGTGAAATTGCCTCTAAATATGGGAACAATGGTTTTAAAGGTGAATTAAATCTAAATTTCACTGGATCTGCAGGCCAAAGCTTTGGTGCTTTCCTCCTTAAAGGAATGAATATTTCTCTTATAGGAGAAGCCAATGACTATGTAGGGAAAGGTATGAATGGGGGTCGAATTAGTCTTACACCTTCATTTGAAAGAGCAAATAATGCTGATCAAGTAATCCTGGGTAATACCTGCCTATACGGTGCAACTGGGGGAGAGTTATTTGCTCTTGGCCGGGCTGGAGAGCGCTTTGCAGTTAGAAATAGCGGAGCAGTTGCTGTTATTGAAGGCTCAGGTGATCATTGCTGTGAGTACATGACTGGCGGAGTTGTTGTTGTATTAGGGTCTACAGGTCGCAACATTGCCGCTGGCATGACAGGTGGAGTTGCATTCCTACTAGACGAAGATGGGAAAACTAATAAAAATGTAAATACAGAAATCGTTGAGGTTTACAATCTAATTACCAACAAACAAGAATTCATACTTAAAGAACTGCTTGAAAAGCATTTACAAAATACTAATAGTCAAAAAACAAGTCTAATCATTAAGAATTGGCATCACTGGAAAAATAAATTCAAGATTCTGGTGCCCCCAAGTGAAAAGGAAAACTTATGCTTAAATGACAAGTGAAATTTGGCAAGTAAAAGATGCCTTGGTTCGCAAAAACCGAAACATTTACCAGATCTACAAGGGAGCTTTCCAGTAAGTCTCGAAGAAAACATATAGATATGCATATTATATGGATTAAAAGAATGCAATCAAAAGGAATCCAAATATATAGTGGTTACCTAACTGATCATAAGCAGACACCTGGAGGAGGAGGATTGCTAATATTTAAGGCGAAATCTTTTATTGAAGCGAAGAAAATAATAGAAAAAGATCCTATGATAAGCGCAAAATTAGTCACATGGAAGCTACACGAATGGAATTTAATTGCTGGAGATAATCTGTAACTTAACCTACCTAGGGTTCTCTCTCATTAGTCTTTTAATCTGACCCGCATGGTAACTACTACGAGTCAAGGGTGAGCTAACTACCTGCAAGAAACCTAACTCCTTCTCACCATAGTCCTTGTAAAGTTGAAAAATCTTTGGAGGAACATATCTTTGAACCGGGAGATGCTTAGAGCTTGGTGAAAGATATTGCCCAAGAGTCACAATATCTACCCCTCTTCTTTTTAAATCTATCAAAACTTTGAAAACTTCGTTATCCTTTTCACCTAAACCAACCATTAGCCCAGATTTAGTATAAATCTTGTCAGAAGATTTCCTTACTTTCTCTAACAATTCCAATGATCGACTATAAACACCTTGGGGCCTGACACGACTATAAAGTCTTGGTATTGTTTCAATATTATGGTTCAGCACATCCGGTAAGATGTTCATAATTTTCGTTAACGCCTCCCAGTTACCGCATAAATCAGGTATTAGAAGTTCGATTGTGGTAATTGGTGATCTTTCCCGAATTATTTCAACACACCTAACAAACTGACTAGCACCACCATCGGAAAGGTCATCCCTATTTACGGAAGTAATAACTACATGACTAAGATTCAACCGAACGACAGCTTCTCCAACTCGCTCAGGCTCAGAAAAATCAATAGGGCGAGTGCTTTTATCAAAATCTATATCACAATAAGGACATGCTCGGGTACAACCTGGGCCCATTATTAAGAAAGTTGCAGTGCCACCTGCAAAGCATTCACCAATATTAGGGCAACTAGCTTCTTGGCAAACAGTATTTAAATGAAGATCTAAAAGTAAGTCTGAGACCTCGCCAATCCGCTGCTTTTGAGGAGCTTTAACCCTCAACCAGCTAGGTTTTTTCAATGCATTAGATCTCATAAATTAAACCTTAATCCAACTTGCCTACAGCTTTCCAGGCCTTATCAAAATCTTCTAGAATTAAAAGAACGGGATGTAGCGCAGCTTGGCAGCGCACTTCGTTCGGGACGAAGGGGCCGCAGGTTCGAATCCTGTCATCCCGATATGTCATAAAAAACAATACATCAGAAAGTTATTTATACCCCCTTGGAGTAATCATTTGTCCATTTTCTTGCCTGCTTTCACTATTGCCAATAATTAAAAGAGAAAGCATATCGACCTCCTCTAATGGAAGACTATCAAGAGTATATAAATGAACCTTTTCACCTTCTCTCCCTAGATTCCTAACTAGTAATGCTGGAGTATTTGGGCTACGAAATTCCAATAAAAGATCAAATACTCTGTTTAACTGCCATAAACGATCTTTAGAGCGAGGGTTATAAATTGCAATCACAAAATCTCCTTCTGCAGCAGAGCTAACCCTAGCTTCGATCTTTTCCCAAGGTGTAAGGTGATCACTAAGGCTAACTGTACAAAAATCATGCATTAATGGGGCTCCAACTCTTGCTGCAGCCAATTGCAAAGCTGATATACCAGGATGAACTTGAAAAATAGGCCTCTGAGAAACTTTTTGTTCTAACCAAAGCTCTAAAGCTAAGCCTGCCATTCCATATATCCCAGAATCTCCTGATGAGATAAGTGCAACTCTAATCCCCTGTCTAGCTAACTTCAATGCATAAATGCATCTATCACGCTCCTGTGTAATTTGACTTTCTATTCGCACCTGATCTGGTCTGCGTAAAGGCTCTAACAAATCCAAATAAAGACTATATCCAATCCAAACAACACTTCTAGAAAGAGCACGCCTTGAATCATACGTAAGAAACGATAAGTCTCCAGGTCCACTTCCTACCAAATGCAATTCACCGCGATTAGGCGCAAAAGCTTCCGCTGATTCTGCAATGGCAATAGTTACAGCTCCAACTTCATCATCCTGCGCAGAAAAAACTCTTTTTTCGAAAAGCAACTTTCCTAAATGTCCAGCAGCGAGTAATGCAGCGCTTTCGGCAACAGATGAAATTCCTATGGCATTCGCCACTTGAACTGAGGGGTTTGGAACATTCACTTTTGAGAGTTCTTGATTAGTAAAAAGCCTTATCGGACATCCAAGTGAGGCTGCCATGGACAAAATACAAGCCTCATCAGCCTTAATTTCAACACTGGCCAAGCCTGCAATAGCTTCGATGGCAATGCCAACAGCATCTAGTGAAATGCCTAAAGCTCTTTTCACTATGCTCAGGCTTGTATTTCTTTCACATCCAATCCCAATCCAAATATTGGGAGGATGCCAACAACATTCAACCCCTCTAAATGGACCTATATAAAAATCACAAGCAGAAGAAGAACTTCCCGATGATATAAAACAGCCATTGGAAGCAGCCTTTGCACGTTGCCACTCAGTTGTGCCTGAATGCTGCTCAAAATCAAGTTGTCTTCCTTGCGAAAGTAGATGCATCAACTTATTCCAGGCAATAGTTTTGCCGCCACGTCTCCATCCCCAGGCCTCCCCAAAACTATCAATCGCTAATCGTTCTTGAGAGTTTGAATCATTAGTAATTACAGGATCAGCCCCTATATCAGCCGCTATTTCAAATGCTAACGCCTCTCCTCCGGAAGCATGTCCACCAATCAAGGGCACTACATGTTTGGCGTTTGCATCAAGAACCAAAACTGCAGGATCAAGATCCTTGCCAGTTAAGAAAGGAGCAATTAGTCGTGTAGAAGCACCTAACGCACCAACGATGCAAATGATTGTTTCTTTAGACCAATATTGCCGAAAAAGGTCAGCAGCTGGAGCAACCAACAAATCTGCGGGCTGCGACTTCAAGGCAGAAGCCGCGCCAGGGGTAAGAGCTATATGCTCAAAATGCTTCCTAGTTCTAAGCCTCTGAAGCAATGGCAATGAACTAGGAGAGAGGCCTAGGGCAAGTCTCTGAATTGGAAATTCCGAAGAAAATTAGCTTGAGAATAAATTAATGCCAATTTTTAATTATGGATTTATTGTCGTGATATCGAAGGATGAAGCACGTGAATCTCTGGAGTCTCCACACACCTATCTAGCTATCTAAATTTAAAGACTAATCAAACCTAACTGGTCTTTGCTAAATAATTTTCAGGAGAAACACCCAAGAAAAGATTTTTCAAGCCGCCCTTTAGCAGAAAGAAGCAATCTTGAAATGCCGAAGAAGCCTGAAGGTAATTATTGTTAATTTTATGAAACTTAAGCTACTTAGATAGCTTCACTTTGTAGTTCTAAAGAGGATTTATTTGGTGAATCAGTCCTGATAAAGAGCCTTCAAGAGAGTTAAAGCCCAGACTAGTTATGAACTGTATAGAACATTATGTTACTTGCATAGGTAGTGAATGGCTCTCGGATCTATGCTTCCTGAAGCGGTCCCCTTGTGGGGGCCCACTCTCTCCAGTGCAAACAAAGGTCTAATCCTCTGATTTCGCTGGTCCTGCCAAGCTTTAGAGCTTGCACAAGGGGTGGCCCTCCACCTCGATACCCATACCTCGAGGAAGCTCTCGATGACTATTAGCCCACCAGAACGTGGGGGAAAAGTGAAGCCTTCAGGAGGAGTTCCTACTCCTTATGACCAACCAGTTGACAGGGATCATGTCCCTGCCGATATAGAAAAAGCCGGACAACCTGGCTTTTGGTCACGAAGCCTCGCTAAAGGTCCCAAAACCACTACCTGGATTTGGAACCTCCACGCAGACGCACACGACTTTGACACCCACATAGGTGATCTAGAGGAAACAAGCCGAAAGATTTTTTCGGCCCACTTCGGACATCTAGCGGTAGTTTTTGTTTGGATGAGTGGTGCCTTTTTCCATGGCGCCCGCTTCTCTAACTACACCGGTTGGCTGGCAGATCCAACGCACGTAAAACCAGGTGCACAAGTGGTCTGGCCAATTGTCGGCCAAGAAATTATGAATGCTGATCTAGGTGCCGGATATAGCGGCATGCAGATCACATCAGGTATTTTCCAAATGTGGAGGTCCTGGGGAATCGCCACCGAGCCACAGCTCTTGGCATTAGCTATTGGGGCTCTGGTGATGGCCGCTCTAGAACTTCCCGGAGGTATCTACCACTATCACAAGGCTGCACCAAAACTGGCTTGGTTCCAGAAGGTTCAGCCAATGATGCAGCACCATCAAATTATTTTGTTTGGTCATGGCTCAATTGCCTGGGCTGGACACCTAATACATATAGGTGCCCCAGTAGCTGCAATGCTTGATGCAATTGATGCAGGCAAGCCTCTTGTTATTGATGGAGTAACCATTGCTAGTGCAGCAGACATTCCTACTACTACGCTTTGCAGCCCATCAGTAGCAAGTCAAATTTTCCCAAGCCTTGCCGGCAGAACAGTGGAAAACTTTTTCACTCTTAACTGGTGGGCTTTCAGCGATATTCTCACCAACAAAGGTGGCTTAAATCCTGTAACTGGAAGCCTTTGGATGACTGATATATCCCACCATCATTTGGCCTGGGGTGTATTTGCTGTATTTGGTGGTCACATGTGGGGCAACTCCGTTCATGGTGTTGGTCACAACATGAAGACAATTTTGGATAACGCAAAAGGCGATCCAATCCTTTTCCCAGCACCAAAAGGTCACGAAGGCATCTTTGAGTTTTTGAGCAATAGCTGGCATGGACAGCTAAGCATCAACCTTGCCATGGTTGGTTCTGGATCCATTGTGGTTGCGCATCATCAGTATGCTCTTCCCGCGTATCCATACATTTCCCTAGATCACGCAACAGTATTAGGACTATTCACTCACCATATGTGGATTGGT
>QCFP01000023.1 GCA_003280185.1 Prochlorococcus sp. AG-363-L02 | reverse complement strand
TCCGGCAGGAGTTAATTCGGCTTCATACAAAAACATGAAAAATTGCGACGAACCATCGTTTAGAGATGCATTTGAATGAGCCCATCCAAGAGTTCCTGAGGCGGAGAAAGGAAGCACAGGTGTGGTTTTGTAGAGACCTAGCTCTTCAAAAGATTGACCATAAAAGGGTAGTACTTTATCTGGTGAGCGAATTTCTAATGGTATTTCTCTTAATTTATTGGTTGAAGGATCAATATATCCAACTTCGGGCCCTTCAGGATCCCCAGTTTGAAGAATATAAAAATCTTCGGCCCTAGTGAATGGTAAGCCGTCGTAAAAACCTTTGATTGCTAAATCAATAAATGCACCACTAGTTATAGGAGCATTGTAACCATCGATCACAGCCTTGATAGTGCCTTGTGTTGTTCTGATGTCTACACTTGCTCTTCCAAGCAGTCTGGGAAGAGCATTATATTCTTCGGGAATCTGGAAAGGAAAATCTCCAACTAAAAGGGTTTCGACTTCCCCTATTAATTTTAGTGTTTGGTCTCTTTTTTCAATAAAAGCATCTTTGTTTTGGGCTTCGGTAGCTAGTTCAAGCTGGTCTAGATTTTTATTTATTAAGTTAAATAGTGTTTCTGCTTCAGTTGATTTGTCTTTCTGAATAGCTGCAATAATTTTTTGATTTTTGCTATTGACTAGGAATTTGCTTGAAGAAACTATTTTCGCCAAAGATGGCCAGCGATTCCCTCTAATTAGTTCTCTGGTGGATTCGAGCTTATGTTGAAGATTTTGTATGTCCTCTTGTTTTATGGGAAGTGCATTACGCAAAATTGCTGTGGCATCGGTTACTGCATTACCTGGTGGAAGGTCAGCCAAGACTGGCTGTGTAAATATCAAAAAACCTACAGCAATTATTGATAAGACGTTTTGTAGAAGCCGGGTACGTGCCATTTTGGTGTCAAGTGCTTAAGAACTTTCGCACAGCTCTATGATTTCATAATTGATTTTGCAGGAATGATCTCCAGCAACGATTTCCGAACTGGTACCACTATTGAGTTAGATGGGTCTGTTTGGCGTGTTGTTGAGTTTTTACATGTCAAACCTGGAAAGGGGTCAGCGTTTGTAAGGACAAAACTCAAGTCGGTTCAAGGTGGAAATGTAGTCGAGAAAACATTTCGCGCTGGTGAAATGGTGCCACAAGCATTGCTTGAGAAATCAACTCTTCAGCACACTTATATGGATTCAGGTGATTACGTCTTTATGGATATGTCTAGTTATGAAGAAACGCGTCTTACTTCCCAACAGATTGGTGAGAGTCGTAAGTACCTAAAGGAAGGTATGGAGGTAAACGTTGTTTACTGGAATGGAAAGCCTTTAGAAGTTGAGTTGCCAAATTCTGTGGTTTTAGAAATTACTGAGACTGATCCTGGTGTAAAGGGTGATACTGCTACAGGTGGTACAAAGCCTGCCAAACTAGAAACAGGAGCAATGGTTATGGTTCCCTTGTTTATTTCCGTTGGTGAGAAAATTAAGGTCGATACTCGTAATGACTCTTATTTAGGTCGTGAGAACTAATCACCATGCAGCTTGATCACGAACAACTTCATCTTTTGCTTGATGCTTTAGCAGAAAGCGATATCCAGGAATTTCGCTTGGAAGGGGATGATTTTCGTTTGGAAATCAGGCGCAATTTGCCTGGTCCTTTAACAAGCACTCCCTCATCGCTTCCTGTTGTCCATGAGACCGCGATTTCATCGCCTCCTGAGTTCAAAGTAGAAGCTTCTACTCCTGTAACCCCTCCCCCGGCTGTAACGGCTTCCAGGGCTGATCTGGTGGATGTTACTGCTCCTATGGTTGGTACTTTTTATCGAGCTCCCGGTCCTGATGAGGCTCCTTTTGTTGAGGTGGGAACACGTATAGGCATAGGTCAACCTGTTTGTATTCTTGAGGCGATGAAGCTTATGAATGAGTTGGAGTCTGAGGTTGGTGGTGAAGTAATAGAAATACTCGTTGATAATGGAACCCCAGTGGAATATGGCCAGGTTTTAATGAGGGTTAAGCCGAGTTAATCTGACTTTATTTTTTTAATTCCCAGGCAGTTTGAATTGCGGCCAACATGCTTTCTTCGCGAGCGCAACCCTTACTGGCTATATCAAATCCTGTGCCGTGGTCTGGTGAGGTTCTTATAAATGGAAGTTCTAACGTGAGATTTACAGCAGTGTCGAAGGCTAATAATTTCATTGGAATGAGACCTTGGTCATGATATAGAGCTAGAAACCCATCAGGTGTGGGACTTGTTTTACCTTTCCTCCATGCTTCTGCAGCTGATAGCCAACAACTATCCGGCGCAATTGGACCTATTAGATTGATTGTAGGATGTTGACAGCTCCATTCTCTTAAAAGGGGAGTTAACCATTTTACTTCTTCATCGCCAAGACTTCCGTTTTCTCCAGCATGTGGATTCAAACCTGCTACTGAAAGAGTTGGCTTGTCGTTAAAGTTTTTGCAGAAATTTAACAGAATATCTAGTTTTGATGAGATTAGTTGTGGTGTCAGTTTTGTAGAAATTTGTGAAATTGGGATATGTGTTGTAGCTAAAAGAGTATTAAATCGCCAATTGCAATAAGGAGATTTTGCTGTAAATAGCATTGAGGCTTGATTCGTTTTTGCCAGCTCTGCTAGTCGTTCTGTTTGTCCAGGGTAAAAGTGGCCTGCAGCATGCCAGGCATGCTTACAAATTGGTGCTGTAACTAATGCTTTTGCTTTTTTGTTCAGAACGTATTCTGTAGCTCTTGTTAGCCATTCAAATGAAGCATCGCCTGTCGCTGCGGATGGATACCCTGGTTTAAATTCTTCAGTTAATGGGATGTCGTCTATTTCTATATCTTGAATATTTGGAAGAGGGCCAATTCCTTTTTCTTTTAGATTTTGGTGAGTAGCGATTAGGGTTTTTTTGCATCCAACCAGTAATGGAATTATCCCTGGGGGTAATTTTCTTGAAGCTAAAGCTTTGAGAGTGATTTCCATTCCTATTCCTGCAGGATCCCCTAATGCGATGATCAAATTTTTAGTAGCGTTGAGGTATTGATTTTTTTTAGCCATGTTGCGTTGGTTGTTTATTGGGCTTCTGTTGTTTGGTTTTGGTAGAGGCCTTCAAAATGGATGGATAGTGGTCAAATGGTCACAGTTCTTCCACGAGGTTGGTTTTACTGATGTAGATCCAAATAAACCCATGAATTGGTCTGAATTTATTCTTGGAGAACCAAATCAAGAATAATTAGGATTGGTGTTTTTTTGATATTTAAAATGTTTGAGACAGTCTTTAAGTCCTGATTGATAGTCAGGGTGAAGTAGTGAATAACCTAGTTCTTTGCAAAGAAGATGATTGCTAACCCTTCTGTTTTCTTGCCAAAATGAAATTGCCATAGCACTCATTTCTTCAATTGCTCTTTCAAATGGCTCGACCATAGGCAATGGCTTTTCAAGTAATTTGGCCGCAAAATTCAGAACATCTTTGTTTGACGTCGGGAGATCATCAGCAATATTCACAACCAAAGGCCATTCTCCTTGAGAGGCTTTGTGAATGAGGTGTAATACGGCTCCAGCAATATCGTCAACATGGATTCTTGAGAAGACTTGTCCCGGTTTTTCAATGATTTTACATTTTTCATTTTTGAAGTTTTCTAATGCTGAACGATTAGGGCCATAAATCCCTGGAAGACGGAGAATTTGAATCGGTAAGCCTGAATGTTTCCAAGCTTCTTCGCATGCAAGTCTTCTTATGCTTCGTGGTTGTTGTGGTTTAGGAATATCGTTTTCTGTTACCCATTCTCCTTTGGAGTCCCCATAAACTCCAGTAGTAGAAAGATACCCAATCCATTGGAGTGGCATCTCTTTCAGATGGTTTAGAAATTTTGTTAGTACAGGGTCTTCTCCAGTTGCTAATGGGGGAATACAGCTAAGAACATGAGTGATGGTTTTTAGATCATCTATAGGAGGTAGATCTTTGGAATTGCTGTCAAATTCAATATCTGCTCCAGAACTATTGATATTTCGTCTACTACATATCACAGTTCTGCCTTGGGCTTTGACAACATTTGCGACTCTTCTACCACTGAAACCTGCTCCTAGAACTAATAGTTTTGAATTCGGTCTTAAGGGCGGGAAAGACTTGACAAACTCTTTAGGCATGAGTACAAATGTATTACTTGTTAGGTCGCCTTATGGCTGATTCGAGTTTTCGTCTGAAACATAGTTCGCATTTCATGTTGCCTGAGAGTGAGGAAGATAGTTCTAGGGAGTTCTTGAACAGAAGTTGGGTTTCCTTTGGCTTTATAGCTGCAATTTTGATAATTTTTGCAGCTTTATTAGCACCTGAGAAACCTTTGGTACATGCAAATATTTGTCAGCAACATAATTCATCAGCTGCTTGTGCTGTTTGGTGAATTTGATTTATGCAGCAAACAATGCCCAATCTTCTTCATTATCTTTGCTGTTTTGAGAAATCTCTTCGTTTATCTCTTTGTGATTCGCCTTTCGATTAGGAGTGGCCCATTGCAACAATCTTATCGCTAATCGTAAATCCCCATCTAGCCAAGCTCTTATAGCCATTGCACGGCGAGGATCATAAAATTTTTGTTGTCTATACCAATCAAAAGCATCGGTATCAGATTTCTTACCGTTGCAAGAAAGGCATGCCGGAACACAGTTTTCAGTAATGCTGAGGCCGCCACGACTCATTGGCAAAATATGATCAATAGACTCTGATGGCTTTCCACAATAGATACAGCTTTTTCCAGTAAAAGTATGAAGAGATTGTCTCCATTGCCGAACACGCAACTTAGGGCAGAGATCCTCTAGGAAAACCGCATCCCTTGAGTGCATCCGAATCAATTGGTTAAGCAAAGTTTGCCGTGCTTGTGCGGCTAGTCAATGCATTGAATGTTTCAATTTCCATATTTGACGTAGGTTGCGTTATTTTTCCTATGACTCTTGCAACTATGCCTAGTGAGAGTAAATTTGGATTCATTACGGCAAAGTGGCATAGATTTCTTTGGCTCCTAGTTGTTATTTAGATCTCTCTGCAGATGGTTTGCTTAAGGTGGTTTTTCCATTCGATGGGGTGACTGATGCTCAGTTGAAGAAAGTGAGGCCCAAGGGAACATGGAATGGCGTTCAGGAAGGTTGGCAGTTCCCTTTATCTGCTGCACAAGAGCTTCTTGAGCAACTTGGTTCACGGTTTTTAGTGACAAATGACTTAGCTCGCTGGCTGCAGTTGGTTAGACATCCCTTGGGGCCACTGCCTAGCCATGAGCAATTGATGGTTGCTGCGTCCCTAGATCGAGAGTTGCCTGATGGCAGGAGCCTTTTCCCTCATCAGCGGTTTGCTGTTAGTTGGCTTCTATCTCGCAAAGCTGCTTTGCTTGCTGATGAGATGGGCTTAGGGAAAACACTGACTGCTCTTTTAGCCTCGCAAGCGATTGTTAGATCAACTGATGCACTTGTCATGGTTATTGCTCCTTCATGCCTTCATTCACTTTGGACTGAAGAGGCAAACGCAATTGATCTTCCAATAATTCTGAAAAGCTGGGCCTCTCTCCCTAGAGATTTACCCAATCAAGAAACAGTTTTAATTGTAGATGAAGCACATTTTGCTCAATCAATTAAAGCTAATAGAACACAAGCATTATTACGTTTATCCCGTCATCCAAGGTTGCGAGCAATTTGGCTACTAACTGGAACACCCATTAAAAACGGATATCCATCGCAACTTTTTCCTTTATTAGCTGCAATGCAGCATCCTATTGCTTCAAATAAAAAAAAATTTCACAGAGATTTTGTTGATGATCAACACCAAAATTTGCTTGAACTTCATGAAGTTACAGCTTCATTTATCTTGCAGCGTCGCAAACTAAATCTTATAAAGTTACCTCCAAAAACCCGTATTAAATATCCAGTTAAACTTGACTCTGCAAAAGCCTTGGGTTTTGAACGAAGAGTTTCCTTAGTGATTGATGATTATCGTTTTCGTGTCCAACAAGGTTTGGTTCGCTCCGAAACCGAATCATTAGTTTTGCTAACTGCTCTTCGACAGATTGGTGCAGAGTTTAAGTTACCAGAAGCTTATTCTCTGATAAAAGGAATTATTGATAAAGATCAATCTGTTGTTTGTTTTAGTAGCTTTGTTACCCCTTTAATTCTTCTTAGAAGACGATTGGGAGGTGAATTAGTGACAGGTAGGCAGAGTATTAAAGAGCGTGATAAATCTATAAAACGTTTTCAATCTAATCCAAGTTCTTTGTTGCTCACAACCTATGGATCTGGCGGTCTTGGGCTAAATCTTATGAAGGCAAATCATGTTGTCTTATTAGAACGTCCATGGACACCAGGCGATGTCAATCAAGCAGAAGATCGTTGCCATCGAATAGGCAGCAAATGGCCATTAAAAAGTCATTGGCTGCAGCTTGGAATTGCTGATCAGTTAGTTGATGCAACTATAGAAAATAAGGAAAAAAGGATTGATTTATTTTTAGGGAATAGACAAGTTTCTATAGAGCGTCAGTCATTGTCGGAAATGGTTCGACTTTGTATGCAGTTTTTGTGACGAGTTTTGAGCTCGTGAATTAGGAGACGGTCATTTGTGATGGTTTTATTTTTAATAAGAGAAATACCTTTCTCTATATCTTTGCATGCAAGATCATCTTCATCTAATAGTATGAATAGCATGGATCTTGCATTTAGTGCTAGAGCACTATTTGGATATTTTTCGATAATTTTATTACAATTATCTAAGGCTATTTCTAGCTTGCTCAGATTTATACCTTCCAAGCATGAGTTGGATGATAGTTGTGAATTTATTGTCGACATATCTCCCTTTTCACGACAACCTATTTGAAGTATTGTTATGCTTAATAGGATTAGTATTTTGAGCACTTTATCAGTCTAAGTTAGTAGCTGTAGCGACTAGCACTATTTGAGTCGTATTGAGTCTTTTGGTTGGTTCCACTATCTTGCATGTTGGCAATTTCTTCTTTTATTTTGTTTGGTGAGAATAGATCTCCAAGATATTGTCCACAATTGGGATATTTGTCTGGATCTTGGACTACAGCTTCGGTGATCATTACTGCAGCATGTTTAGGAGATGTTTTAAACATGCTATTTGATTGCCTCTTAAGTAGTGCATATGAGGCATCCCAGCTGACTTCATGTGCATTGCCATTACTGCGCATATAGCAATAGACCTTTGCCCCTTTACCTCCTTGAGTGTTTAGTTCACTTGCTTTTGCATAGGAGGTCAAAAGCCCAATGCTTGAAATGCCAAGTAGTAGGAGTGAAAATTTTTGGAAGGTGTTATTTGCTTTCATGGCTGGATAGCAAAGATATTTTTGATAAACTTATCTACTCTTTAGATTCTGTCCAGGCCTGATCAGGGGTTTTATTTCTAAGAGTTCCTCAAAGCTTCATTCTTAGAGCCAGTACAAAAGGACTCTGATTAGTCTTACAGGATGAAGACTAGCAACTGCAGCATTTACTTAAAACTCTTCTCCTACAAGGCTCATTCCACTAATACCGCCTGCGGCTTCACCTAAAAGTGATACGACTGTATCAATACCAAGTTAGCGGCTGCTCCATAGCCAATACCAATGTCTGTATGTTATTAGCGTGATAGTGATTAGGAAGGCTGGTGTCCAAAGGTTTTGGATTTGTTCTAAAGCTTCTCTATTAAGGCCTGTTCCTTTAACCGTTCAAAGGCCTGTTTTTAATTTGACCATTCATACTTGCGATCCCTGCTCGAAAAATTGCTCTTGCTAGCGGAGCAGCAGGGATTCCACTTCGCACAGTCAGCAACCCGATTAATGTTCCATAAAAAGGTAGTTAAAACGGCCTTAAATTTCACATGATCTTTCCGCATACAGATCTCTTTGGATTCAGTTCTTGCTTTCAAAACAAGTTCTATGAGGACTTGAGATTGTCTCTTCTATGTGTTGTCATCTGAAGTAGTGCAACTTATTGCGATGCCTTCGTCATGCTCTTTCAGGATTACTAGAACAGCAGAAGATCTTGCCCAGACAATTAATGCATTGTCTCAGCGTTTGGTGAGGCTTGAGCAACGACAAGAGGTTCTTGAATTGCAGTTGAATAAAGCTCAGCAGGAACCTTCTGAGGAGGAATTAGCAATGTTGGATGGTGTTGAGCAACTTCTTAGGGATTGCCAGGAATTGTTGGCAACCTCAAGCCCACCTGAAAATGTTGACCAGTCATGGTCGGATGAAGAGGAAACACTTGCGGCTTAGTGCATGACTGACAATTGCAATTAGTGCAATTGCCTAAAGTGTTATGAAATGATCCGATTGCTACCTCATCAAGAGTGGATATAATGATTATTTATTGCAAACCTAAGAAAACTTTTTACGGTATCCATCAAGATTTTTGAAATAAGTAGCAAGATTATTACTTTTTTTGCTTTCCTCTGCTAAGAGGTTCTGACTTGAATTGGTTTCTACATATTTTGACATTGCTGTTGTATACTAACAGTGTTAAATAGAATCTAATTTCAGCTTTAATTGAAGAACCTCATTTAAGAAGACTTGACTTACACTATTCTAAGAACTTGATTTCAAATGGTTGCTTCGCATAGTAAACGTGAGGCTTATTTTAAAGCTGCTTTAAGTTTCTTTGATGCTGCATGCCTTAAGGCTGAAGCTGGTGATATAGATGCAGCAGGAATGTTGATTCTTAGGGCCTTAGATCAGGAACGTCGTGCTGGAGCAGTGGGTCCTCAAGTTCTTCAATTAATTAAACCAAGAAGCTAGGCTACTGGTTATTAGCATTGAGCAAGACTAATAAATTAATAGCATGTAAAATATTCTCAGCTTGGAACTGATGCTATTTACCTAGCAAGCGGGTGACCGGAATCGAACCGGCGACGTTCAGCTTGGGAAGCTGACATTCTACCGCTGAATTACACCCGCAACTTTTACATATACTAACAGACTTGCATAAATTTGGGTTGCTTTTAGGCTAATATTCTAGCTGCTGCAGCTATTCCTGCACCTGGATTTGTTTTATGTATGCTTAAAGCATCTAAAGTGCCTTCAATAGCAGCGATCACTGTCAAAATATCTCTATCATTTACAAATCCTAAATGACCAATCCTAAAAACTTTTCCTTTGAGATGATCTTGTCCTCCTGCTAAAAGGATGTCATAACGGTTTAGAACTGTTTTTCTAAGTTCTTCTGCATTAATAAATTGTGGTTCTATAGCTGTTATAGAAGGACTGCCATGTTCTTCAGCTGCAAACAAAGGCAATTTAATTGCGTGCATTGCAGCTTGAATCGCACTTCTATGTCGAGAGTGTCTATTGAAGATATTTGCAAGGCCCTCTTCTTGCATCATTGTGAGTGATTTTTCTAGGCCAAAGTATAGGTTTACTGCAGGAGTAAAAGGATTGCTATTTTTTAAGGAAGTAGATTTATAGGGACCTAGGTCAAGGTAAAATTTTGGCAAATCTGATCGTTCATAAGCTTTCCAAGCTCTTTTACTCATAGCTACAAAACTTAAACCAGGTGGGATCATATATCCCTTTTGAGAGCCAGATGCAACGACATCAAGTTCCCATTCATCCATAGGGACATTGCAAGCTCCAAGACTTGTAACACAATCTACAATTATTAGAGCATTGCCATATCTATGTACATATTCACTAATTGTTTTTAGGTCATTTATGACGCCTGTTGATGTTTCGGAGTGTGTAATTATTACTGCACGTATTTCTTTGTTTTTGTCATTTTCTAGTTCGTTTTTGAATTTAGTTGGATCGAGCGGTTTACCCCATTCTTCTTTGATGACTGTTACATCGAGTCCATATGCCTTGGCGACTTTGACCCATCGCTCTCCAAATTTTCCATTTTCACCACATAACACTTTGTTTCCTTTACTTAAAGTATTGATGATTCCTGCTTCCATTGCAGCAGTTCCACTCCCAGTCAGGACTAGAACTTCATTAGTGGTCTGATGCAACCATTTCAGTTGTTCAGTAGTTCGTTGTACAAGGTTTTGAAACTCACTACTCCTATGGCCAATAGGGTGGCGTCCTATCTCTTTGAGTACAGTTTCTGGTACTGGTGTAGGACCAGGGATCATCAGGGTTAGTTTGTCCTGCATGGTCTCTGGATTAAACGGATGACACTTTAAAAGTTAGCCTCTGGTTAGTTCCCATAGAAAAACATTGCGCTATTGACAAAGGATTAGTCCTTCCTGTTTGGGCAGCAGCAGCTGCCAAATCCGCATTAGAAACATTGCGAGGAAGGCCTTTCTCTTCATCGCAGAGTCTTAATTTATTAGACGGGAAAGGACCCCGAGATGTGCCAGTTAGATTTTCGGGCAGGTTGAATGAAGGTAAGCAAGCTTTTGCGATTGCTTATTGTCAGTCAGGTGCTTCATTAGATTTAACGCGAGGTCTTGAAATCTGGGTATTTGTGCAATGGACAGATGCAGATACAGCAGGACTTTCTAGTGAAAAATTTCAAGATTATGGGGATGATTGGCTTCAAATTATCCCTGGAATAGGAGTTGGGACTTATCAGGAAAATGGTGATATTTGCCTTTCATCTTTTGCAAAGGAGTTGTTGAAAGTAAATTTACGTTCATTAGTACCTGATGGATCTTCACTAAGGCTTGAAATTGTTTTGCCAAAAGGCAAAGACTTGGCGATTAAAACTAGTAATGCTTCTTTTGGTGTTGTAGATGGCTTAGCTTTGATAGGTACTCAGGCCGAAGTGCAAGATAGTGCTTCTCCTGACCAGCTTCAAAAGACTCTACAAAAACTTCGAGAACAGAGTGTCCAGAATCATTTTGAGGGTCGATTTGTTTTTGTTATTGGAGAGAATGGATTGCTATTGGCTCAAGAGATTGGGATACCATTCAATTTGATCCTTAAGGTAGGTAATTGGTTGGGACCCGCCTTAGTTGCTGCTGCTGAAGTTGGTGTTAAAGAACTTTTGTTATTTGGTTACCATGGCAAATTAGTTAAGTTAGCTGGTGGTGTATTTCATACACATCATCATTTAGCAGATGCTCGTCTTGAAATCCTGACCTCTTTAGCAGTCAAGGAAGAATTATCTGTTTCGGTGATCAGGTTAATTGCTGATGCTGAATCAATGGAAGCAGCCTTTCGTGTGCTTAGTAAGGAACAACCTGATTTAGCAAGCAAATTATGGAATAGATTGGCTGTTGAGGTTGAGATGAAAAGTTTGATTTATATTGCGAGATATGGATCATGGTCCATCAAAGTCGGCTCTGCTTTGTTTGATCGGGAGAGGTGTTTGCGATGGGTAGGTCCAAATGGGATGGAACTCCTTGGCTCTTTGGGTGTTCATTGGGAGGACGTCCCATGAGTTTTTATCTACTCTGAAGGGTCTTAGTGTTTCTTTTTAAAAGATTTAGGATATATGCCTTCTATTCAGTCAAACGGGCAGCGACAGGCTGCGATAGTTATTCTCGATTTTGGCTCGCAATATTCCGAGTTGATCGCTAGAAGAGTCCGAGAGACGGAGGTCTACTCTCTCGT
>QCFP01000022.1 GCA_003280185.1 Prochlorococcus sp. AG-363-L02 | reverse complement strand
ATGAAAGGATTGCCACTTGCCTATAATAAGGATTTTCAGGAAGATAAAGAAGCTCTCTTTGATGTTGTCAAAACTACTCATAATTGTATAAATGCAATGACTATTCTTATGGATGAGGGGCTTGAGTTTTGTACAGAACGTCTTTCTTTGGCTGTTGAGTCTGATTTCTCTAATGCTACCGATGTCGCTGATTATTTGGTAAGGAAAGGTGTTCCTTTCCGCGAGGCTTATCAAATGGTTGGAAGTTTGGTTAAACGTTGTATTAACGAAAGAATCTTGTTACGTGACCTCACTCTTGAGCAATGGCAGGAACTTTCTCCTTGTTTTCAGAACGATATTTATGACAGCATTTTGCCTAGAGCGGTAGTTGCTTCTCGTACAAGTGAAGGTGGTACAGGTTTTTCTCGCGTAAAGGAGCAATTGAATTTTTGGAAAAATCGTTTTGATCTCTAGAAGTAATGATCCAAATACCCGCTTGGGTCTACTCTATTTAAGTCATACGTGAATAATTTTTATTAGAGTTATTCACAAGTGGCGATTTTTCCCACAGGTCCATTTTTACGGTTAATTAGCAAAGTGAGTATTTTCGTTGGCAATCTTCCCTTCCGCGCTGAGCAGGAAGACGTGGTTGAGTTGTTTGCACCTTTTGGAGAGGTAGCAAACTGTGCGCTCCCCTTAGAGCGAGATACGGGTCGAAAAAGGGGGTTTGCGTTTATTGAAATGGCTGATGAAGCAGCTGAGGCTGCTGCCATAGAAGCACTTCAGGGTGCTGAAATGATGGGTCGTCCACTCAGGATCAATAAAGCTGAGCCTAGAGGTAGTGCTCCCCGAAGAGGCGGCGGCTATGGCGGTGGTGGCGGTGGTAACTACGGCGGCGGTGAGCCTGCTGATCGTGGGCCCTCAGGTGCTAGTGGTTGGGAAGATAGAAGTTATGGGGGAGGAGCTTCGACAGAGAATGCATCTGATGATGATCGGAGGAGTAGACGACGTAGGGGTGCAGCTCCAGAAAACACCGAAGATTTTGGTGGTTGAGAGCCCTAAATTACGCAAAAAAGAATAAATAAATCATTCACAGCCCTGCATCTTTTAGTTGTTTGGCTGAGTGTTCTAGTACCTTTAAATTAGCGTTCTTTTTTTGAGCCGAAACTGATAATTCATGCCTCCATTTTCGTGCTCCATGAACTCCTTCCACTATTTGAATTACGTGCTTGCATATGTCCCAAAGATTTCCGCCATTATTTAAGTGTTTTTCCGCATAAGGTAGGATCCCTTGAATTACATCTGAAGCAGTAATTGATTTTGGGGATCCACCAAAAATTACTTCATCTATATGTTGCCATCTAAGTGGATGTTCGTATGCAGCTCTTCCCACCATTGCTCCATCAAAAATAGTTAATGCCTGTAGGCAATCGCTAGGTGTTTGCAAACCACCATTCAGCTCAATTAGTAAGTTAGGTCTTTTTGCTTTTAATTCTGCAACTCTTTCGTATTGAAGAGGAGGGATAGTTCTATTTTGTTTTGGGTTTAGCCCTTTTAACCAAGCTTTTCTTGCATGCACTGCAAATCTTTTGGCTCCTGCAATTGAAAGATGATCTACAAACTCTATTAGTAGCTCAAGATTATCTAGATTATCTATGCCTATACGGTGTTTGACTGTGATGGGCAGTCGGGTTGCTTTTGTCATTGATTCAATGCAATATGCCACCTTTTTAGGTTCTGCCATAAGGCATGCTCCAAAATTTCCTGATTGAACTCTGGGACTTGGACATCCAATATTTAAATTTACTTCGTCGTAACCCCAATCTTCTGCAATACAAGCTGCTTCTGCTAAGAGTTTGGGATTATCACCTCCGAGCTGCAAAGCTATTGGGTGTTCAATTAAATCAAAATCAAGTAATCGATCACGACGCTGAGTGTAATGTAAAGACTGTGCAACTATCATTTCAGTATATAAAAGAGCTTTCTTGCTTATTTGTCGCATGAGAACCCTGAAGTGCCTATCAGTGCAGTCCAGCATTGGTGCAATACTAAATTGATAGGATTTTGTGTTGTTTGAAGAGTATTGCTTAAGCATTTATTTGTTTAGCTATCATTTAAGATTTTAAGAGCTTTATTCTGTCTTTATAGAGATTTTTGATTGTATGCAAAGTAATTCTTTTATTATTAATCGACGTTTATTGCTTTTTGGTGCAATTACAGCATATGGTGGAGTTTGCTTTCATCCTTTATTAGTCTTGGCAGAAACGTTAGCTTCAGAAGATAATAATTGGGCTCTTAGCAAGGCTGACTGGAAGAAACGTCTTTCTCGGGAGGCGTTTGCTGTTTTGCGAGAGGAGGCAACTGAGAGAGCCTTTTCTAGTCCATTAAACAATGAGAAGCGAGAAGGTATTTATCATTGTGCAGGCTGTGATTTACCTCTTTTTTCTTTCGCTTCGAAATTTGATAGTGGTACAGGCTGGCCTAGTTTTTGGGAACCTTTGCCAAATGCTGTAGAGACTAAGACTGACTTTAAGCTAATTGTTCCTCGTACTGAATATCATTGTATTCGTTGCGGTGGACACCAGGGTCATGTTTTTAATGACGGGCCTCGTCCTACAGGCAAGCGATATTGCAACAACGGAATTGCCCTCACATTTCGACCATCAGCATGAACTTCTAGTTGTTGGGGGTGGCCCTTCAGGTTTTATGGCGGCCATTACAGCTGCGGAAAATGGTGTTGTCTCCCCTCTTATTTTAGAAGCCACTTCTTCGCCATTACAGAAAGTACTTATTAGTGGTGGTGGCCGATGCAATATTACACATGCTTGTTGGGACTCTCGTGATTTAGTTGATTATTACCCAAGAGGAAGGCAGGCACTATTAGGAGCATTCCATAGATTTGCTTGTGCTGATGTGGTTAATTGGTTTTCAGATAGAGGACTCAAAATAGTTGCTGAATCTGATGGAAGGATGTTTCCTAGTAGTAATCGCTCTTCTTCTGTTATTGATTGTTTGAGATCTACCTCGGAGAAAGTAGGTGTTTCTTTGCGATTGAAATCAGCTGTAAGAGATTTGCAATTTTCAAAGAAAAATGGTTTTTTGCTTACTTGTAAGGATGATACAAAATATGCTTCTCAAAAAGTTTTACTAGCTACGGGCGGACATCCTTTAGGTAGAAGATTATCCCAGTTAGTTGGTCATAGTATTGTGCAACCTGTACCTTCTCTTTTTTCTTTAGGATTAGATGCATCTTGGCTAAAAGATTGTTCAGGCATTGCTTTAGATAATATTGCTTTAACTTTACATACGTCAGATAAAAAATTTCAGGAAATTGGCAGAGTTCTTCTTACACATTGGGGTATTAGTGGTCCTGCAGTTTTGCGTTTGACTGCATTTGCTGCCCGTGAATTACATCGTTTGTCGTATAAGGGTCGTTTAACAGTAAATTGGTTAGCAAATTTTCATCGATCTTCTATAAGTAAGATCTTGAATCAATTTCGTTATGAGGGAGCTTCAAAGACACTTTTACAGGCGAGACCCTTTAGAGCGTTACCCAAACGACTTTGGTTAGTTCTTTTAAAGCAAATCCGTGTTGACTCTTCACTTCGTTGGGCTGAACTTTCTTCTCAACAAGAGCTTGCTTTGTTGGAGGCTTTAACAGCAAGTCAGTATGAAATTTCTGGAAGAGGACCCTTTGGTGAGGAGTTTGTAACTGCCGGAGGGGTTCCCTTGGATGAGGTTGATTCCGTGAGGCTTGAAAGTAGGATTTGCCCAGGTTTGTATTTTGCTGGGGAGTTGATTGATATTGATGGTGTGACAGGTGGATTTAATTTTCAACATTGTTGGACAAGTGGTTGGCTTGCAGGTAAAGCAATTGCATATTCATAGTTCCCCTTGGGATATTGCAAGCATAGTTTTAGGGCACTAAAACAAGGTATGTGAGCAGAAAGGTGCGGGCTTCCCCCGCTTGTGCCAGGAGTGCTTCTCCATTCAAAGTATGTATAGGCGAGTTTTATGGTCAGCATGAGTGGTGAACAATCAAATTCAGTTCAAGATTCTTCTCTAGACACGCCTTCTACAGATGAGATGATTGAAGTGAGTAAGTCATCAGCTTCAGAGCTCGATAATCAAAATCAAGATTTGGGCCCTATCAAGAACCCTGAAACTGATATCGAAGCTGAAGCAACCCCACAGAAGTCTTCTGCTGATAATGAAACCCGCTTGCTGCAATTAGAAAAGGAGCATGAAACCTTGAAAAGTCAATATATGAGGATTGCAGCTGATTTTGATAATTTTCGTAAGCGTCAAAGTCGAGATCATGATGATCTGCGCCTGCAGTTGATCTGCTCAACTTTGTCGGAAATCCTACCTATAGTGGATAACTTTGAAAGAGCTCGTCAGCAGCTTGATCCACAAGGTGAAGAAGCACAAGCACTGCATCGAAGTTATCAGGGGTTGTACAAGCAATTGGTGGATGTTTTGAAGCAACTTGGTGTTGCACCGATGCGGGTGATTGGACAAGCTTTTGATCCAAATCTGCATGAGGCTGTAATGAGAGAGCCCAGTGAGGAGCAGCCTGAGGATATTGTTGTTGAAGAGTTACAGCGTGGCTACCACTTAAATGGAAAGGTATTACGACATGCTCTTGTAAAGGTTTCGATGGGTCCAGGCCCTGGACAAAAAGCTGAATTAGAAAATTTAGTCAATTCATCTCAAGAGTCTTCTTTAGAACAACAAAGTGATCCAAAAGAGGATACGGAATGAATTTAATAGGCATCTTGATATATAAGGAGTGAAGAGGGCTTAATGGCTGATTTTTACGATTTGCTTGGAGTCAGCAAAGATGCTGATGCAGATTCTCTCAAGCGTGCTTATCGCCGCTTAGCAAGAAAGTATCATCCAGATATAAATAAAGATCCTGGAGCTGAGGAGCAATTTAAAGAGATTGGACGTGCTTATGAGGTGTTAGGGGATCCAGAAAAACGAGCAAGATACGACCAGTTTGGAGAAGCTGGTTTGGGTGGGGCTGCAGGTATGCCAGATATGGGAGATATGGGTGGATTTGCAGATTTGTTTGAAACTTTTTTTAGTGGTTTTGGTGGGCCAGGGGGTACTCGGGCTCAGAGAAGAGGGCCTCAGCAAGGCGATGATTTGCGTTATGACTTAACTATTGATTTTCAGCAGGCTGTCTTTGGAGAGGAGAAAGAAATAAAAGTCCCTCATTTAGAAATTTGTTCTAGCTGTAGAGGAACAGGTGCGAAATCAGGCAGTGGTCCTACGAGTTGCAATACCTGTGGTGGGGTAGGTCAGGTACGAAGAGCAACTAGAACTCCATTTGGCAGTTTTACTCAGGTTGCTGAATGTCCCAATTGCTCTGGGAGTGGTCAGGTTATATCAGATCCTTGCGGAGGCTGTGGAGGCAAAGGTGTTCAACAAATAAGAAAGAAATTACGTATCAATATTCCAGCAGGAGTAGACACTGGAACGCGTTTACGAGTTTCAGGCGAAGGTAATGTTGGCTTTAGAGGAGGTCCTGCTGGTGATCTTTATGTTTTCCTGAAGGTAAAAAATCATCCGCGTTTGCAACGTGACGGTCTTACGATTTTATCTGAAGTGAATATCAGCTATCTTCAAGCAATTTTAGGAGACACTATTGAAGTTGATACTGTAGATGGGCCAACTTCTTTAGAGATTCCATCTGGAACACAACCCAATGAAGTTTTAACTTTAGAGAATAAAGGAATTCCAAAGTTAGGCAATCCAGTGGCGAGAGGTAATCAAAGAATTACAGTAAAAGTTAAACTTCCTAAGCGAATTTCAGATGATGAGAGATCACTCCTAGAGAAGTTGGCAAGTCATTTTTCTGAACGCGGATCCCAATATCATTATCATAAAAGCGGTTTATTTTCTCGTTTATTCCGTCAATAAGCAAAGAAAGTGAACTTGCCTAAACAGCAAATTGATTTAAGAGGAATACCTTGTCCTTTGAATTTTGTTCGCGTGTCACTTGCTTTAGAGCAATTGAAGAAAAAAGATAGGATTTTTGTAAATTTAGATAGAGGTGAACCGGAATTTATGGTGGTTAATGGTCTTCAAGAAGCTGGGCATCATGTTCAGATTATTCAGAAAGATGTAAAATCAATAACGATTTTGGTTGTTTGCGGAGAGAATTAATATTTTGAGCTGTCTGGGAATTGTCGTTTCTAAGCAAGCTAATTTTTTTAATGTTGAACTTCTTGACGAACAGCAAAGTTTGAAAGACCAAAATACACTAACAAATTCAAAGCCGTTAAATCGCTTTTTATGCACAGCTAGAAGCCGCTTAAAACATTTTGGAGACTCAATATATGTTGGCGATTTTGTGTTACTGGAAGAAATATGTTGCAGAAACATGACAGCTGTTGTAAATGAAGTTTGTTCGAGGAAAAGTTGGTTAAAGCGGCCAGCAGTTGCTAATGTTTCTAATATAATTGTTGTTTTGGCTCATAAGCAACCCGTCTTTGATTTTACTCAAGCGAGTCGGTTTTTGTTAACGGCAGAAAATACAGGCTTATCGGTTGATTTCTTATTGACGAAAATGGATTTAGTTTCTACTGATGAGATGAATAAACAATTAGCAAGAATTGAGAGTTGGGGATATCGACCTTTTTCTGTTTCCGTGAAAACTGGAGAGGGTCTCAAGAGGCTTAAAGAACATATATTTAGAAAAAGTTTATCGGTAGTTTTTGGTCCTTCGGGTGTGGGAAAAAGTAGTTTACTTAATAAGCTGATTCCTGGTATAGATTTAAAGGTTGGAACATTATCAGAAAAAATTAGCCGTGGAAAAAATACAACTAGGCATGTAGAGTTATTTAGTCTTTCAAGTAATAGTAGGGTCGCTGATACCCCTGGATTTAATAGACCTGAAATCTTTGTCGAGCCATCTAAGATAGCTGCTTTATTCCCTGAAATACGTAGCCAATTAAACGATTATCCTTGTAGATTTCGTAATTGCCTTCATCTCGATGAATTAGGTTGTGGTTTGAATAAAAACTGGGAAAGATATTCGTTTTATAGAAACTTTGTTCAGGAGATGTTTAGTCTGAGCTTTCCAGGCCAGGCAAGTTAAGGTTTAGGCCGCCGGTAATTTCATTCATCCTTTCTTTCATCGTAGAGGTTGATGCTTCATAAGCTGCCTCAAGTGCTTCCAGAATTGATTGCTCGATTTCTTCTTTTGTTTGGGATAGAAGTGTAGCTGCAAGTTCCACCCGTATTGGTTTTTGGTTGCCTGATAACCAAATACTGGCTCTACCATCGGAGCTTTTCCCTTCTAGCTCCATTGCGTCAAGCTCTTCTTGCAGTTTTTGGGCGTTTTCTTGGATTTGTTGTGCTTTTTTAAAGGCTTCGGTGATTTGACCGAAGTTTGGGAGACCGAATCCAGCCATTGTTGATGTAGTGGAGAGTTGGCACATTAAACGTTTGATTAGAAGCCCAGGCGCTTTACTTCTGGATGAAGTAGCAATTGATGGGCTTCTTTGACTTCTTTTTGTATGAGTCGTATGAGCGTATCAATCTCATGAGCTTTTGCGTTGCCGTTGTTCACAATAAAATTCGCATGTTTTTTGGAAATTTCAGCATCACCTATTCTTTTCCCTTTAAGGCCTAAATTCTCTATTAGTTGCCCAGCTTTTAATGGTTCTGGGTTTCGAAAAACACTGCCACAACTTGGTAATTGGTAGGGTTGTGTTTCTAGTCGATGATGAAGATTTTCATTGTTATGCTTTTCTATAACCCTTTGGTTGTGTCCAGGTTCAAGTTGAAACCGAGCTGATAGAACAATCATTTGTTCCTTTTGTATTCGACTTGATCGATAACCAAAGTCAAGCTCTTTGTTGTATACCCGGAATGCCTTTTTGCTATCCAATGCCATGACTAAAGCTGAATCTAACCTTTCAGCAATACATCCTCCTTGAGCTCCTGCGTTCATAGCAGTAGCTCCACCTACTGTTCCTGGAATCCCGATGGACCACTCAAGGCCATGAAGGCCAGCTTTTGCAACTTTCCTGGCTAATGTTGGCAGAGATTCCCCAGCCACTGCTTCGACATATCCATCTATATTGTTGATCTCACTACCTTGAAGTTTTCTTGTGCATATAGTTAGACCTTCTAGACCTGAGTCGTTTATTAGAAGATTAGACCCTGCTCCAATAATGTGATAGGGCATCTTTTCTTGATGTGCAAATTGAAGAAGGCTTTTAATTTCATTTTGATTTGTTGCTTCTGCTAAAAATTCAGCAGGTCCACCAACTTTCCATGTTGTAAAAGTTGAAAGAGAAACTAGTTTGTCTAATTTCATTGCTGGATCGATATTTAGGTGGTCAAAGATTTCTCTTTGTTGTCTACTTGTATTAATAATTTCCAAAGAGAATTGATGTCACCTGCACCCATTGCAAGGATTAAATCTTCAGGTCGACTTTTATCTTTGATTAATTGTGTGATTTCATTCATATCTTCTCCAACTAGGATAGGAATATCTTGGTATATTTTTTTTGCTTCTTTTGCAATCTTATTGCTGTTTATTCCTTCAATGGGTTTTTCACCTGCTCCATAGATAGGTGCAATTATAATGAGATCTGAAGTTGCAAGTGCCTCAATAAATTCCTTAAGGAATTGCTTAACTCTTGAAAATCTATGAGGCTGGAAGACCGCTATGATTCTTTTTGGTGTACTTGGAAGAGAGCTTTTTCCTGTTTTAATCATTAGTTTTGCCATAGTTAAAGTTGCTTTTATCTCACTTGGATGATGAGCATAGTCATCGACTATTAAACGCTTTTCCCATGTGCCGCGAAATTCAAAACGTCTAAGCGGAGTTTTAAGGCAAGAGATAGCATTGATGAGTTTTATCTTCGAGACGCCCATTAATCTGCAACTGGCATATGCGGCAATGGCATTGCTTAGGTTATGTATACCTGGAACTTGTAATGTTATTGTCTCTATATATTTACTATCCTCATATAATTTAGCAGTTGTTTCATTTCCTTCTAGGTGGATAGGTATTGCAGCAAAATTTACATTTTCATGTGTTTTTACAGACCACCAAGCTGAAGGGCTTATGTGTTCTCGAAGAATGTTGCAGTCATAATTGGCCAGTAGTCCGTCACATCCATGATTAAATTCTTTCATGGTGTCAATTATTTGTTCGAGGCTTGAGTAATGATCTGTGTGATCTAGTTCGAGGTTTGTTATGACACCTAGCGCTGCTTGGAATTTGATCAGAGTTCCATCTGACTCATCAGCTTCTGCGATTAGTAAAGCCCCTTGCCCGCTATGAGCGTTGCTTGAGTAGCAGGGGACTAGCCCTCCAATTAAGGCGGTTGGATCCTCTCCAGCCTCCGTAAGCATTGTTGTAATGAATGTACTGGTTGTTGTTTTCCCATGTGTTCCGGTAACTGCGATGGAGGGTTGGTCCGCGATAAGAGCTGCTAAGAGGTCAGATCGATGCCAAATTTGGAGTTGTTTTTTTTCTGCTGTCTTTAGTTCAGGATTCTCTTTGGAAATAGCCGAACTGATAACTATTAAGGGCGAATTCTGTCTTTTTGTGCATATGGATTTGATATTTTCGCCAGTTTGTTCCGTAAAAATTTTGATGCCTGCATCTTCCAGGCGCTGAATTATCAAGCTATAGCGAGTATCAGATCCTGAAATGATGTGCCCACGATTAGAGAGGATCATGGCCAAGGCAGACATACCTATACCGCCAATACCAATGAAGTGAATGTGTCTTTGGCTTTTGAGGGTGATAGCCAATTGGTTCAGGACAAGAATTGAAAGATAGAACAGTCTTTGACCCAATGCCATTGATCGCTGTTTTTCGATGCTTTTACAAAGGTTTTTTGCTCGTCAGGTCCGACTTTTTTGAGATATGACTAAAAAGATAGAGGAATTTCAAGGCATTTCTGTATGATCAGCGCCCAATTACTTTTTGCGGTTGAACCGCTTTTCTCATGACTTTGCGTGTTGCGATTAATGGATTCGGACGTATTGGTCGCAACTTTATGCGTTGTTGGCTTAGTCGAGGATCTAATACGGGTATTGAGGTTGTCGGTATTAACGTCACTTCTGACCCTAAAACCAATGCCCATCTCCTGAAGTACGATTCAATTCTGGGACAGATTAAAGATGCCGAGATTGGTTATACAGATGATACTTTCGTAATTAACGGAAAAACGATCAAATGTTTTTCAGATAGGAACCCTTTAAATCTGCCATGGAAGGAGTGGGATATAGATTTAGTGATTGAATCAACAGGTGTTTTTAATACCGATGTGGGTGCAAGTAAGCATATTCAGGCCGGTGCTAAAAAAGTCATTCTTACAGCTCCTGGAAAGGGAGATGGTGTAGGTACTTATGTTGTTGGTGTTAATGCTGATCAATACCGACATGAATCCTTTGACATTCTAAGTAACGCAAGTTGCACTACTAATTGTCTCGCCCCTATTGTAAAAGTATTGGACCAGGAATTCGGAATCAACAAGGGTTTAATGACTACAATTCATAGTTATACTGGAGATCAAAGAATTTTAGATAACAGTCATAGGGATCTTCGCAGGGCTAGGGCTGCAGCAATGAATATCGTTCCAACCTCAACGGGTGCAGCAAAGGCGGTTGCTTTGGTTTATCCGCAAATGAAAGGAAAGCTAACAGGAATTGCTATGCGTGTTCCTACTCCTAATGTTAGTGCTGTGGACTTGGTGTTTGAAGCAGGGCGATCTACTACTGCTGCAGAAGTGAATGCTGCTTTAAAAACAGCCTCTGAAGGTTCTATGAAGGGTATTATTAAATATGGGGATCTTCCTTTGGTTTCAAGTGATTATGCAGGGACTAATGAGTCAACTATTGTTGATGAGGCATTAACAATGTCCATTGGAGATAATATGGTGAAGGTACTTGCTTGGTACGATAATGAGTGGGGTTATAGCCAAAGAGTGGTAGATCTGGCTGAGATTGTTGCAAAGAACTGGAAGTAAATTACTTACTTTTTTATTAATCTCTTCTTCTAAAAAGATGATTGTTTCTTTTAAATTGTCTTCTTTTTAGAAGTGTTTATATGATGTTTTAGAGCTAATTTCTGCGTCTTCATCGCGCCAAAATACTTTTGCTGGCCCAGATTCGATTTTCCCAATTATCTTGCTAGTGGAGACCTCTTCTATAAAGGCTTTTGCCCATGTTGGTGGAAGGCTGAGGACCAGCTCAAAATCTTCTCCACCATTGATGCACCAGTCTTCCCAAAGATTACCTGTTGGCCAATGATATGGCTTGGGAAGCTCTTTTCTTGTAATTACTGCTGAGCATTTACTGCTTTTGCATATACATTCAAGTGCTTTAATGAGTCCATCGCTGCTATCAGTTCCCCCTGCCCGCCAAGCTAAGTGATTTGGCTTACATTTTTCTAGCTTCCGAATAATTTGGATGGATGGATGAGGTCTCCTATGAGACTTTATTGCTTCTTCTTTCAGTGATTTTTGAATATTCAATTCTTTAATTTGGGGATCATTCAGTAATAAACCAAGGCCAAGACGGCTCAGTCCATGAGGACCGCTAACAACTATGCAATCGCCTGGGATGGCATTTCCTCTGTGTATACGAAGTGGTCCCAGGGTGCCGAAAGCGGTTATAGCAATTAATTTTTGCTTTCCGTTTGAACAGTCTCCCCCCAGAATTTCACCGCCATAGTGATTCAAAGCACTTTTAATGCCTTCATATACGCCTGATACCCATTCCCATTCCGTGTTTGGAGGAGTTATTAGTCCGATTGTTAGGCCAATGAATTCTTCTACCCCACTTGCTGATAGGTCAGAAATGTTCGCTGCGATTGCTTTCCAACCAATATCCTCTGGATTAGTAGTTAATTCATTAAAATGAATGCCTTCAACTAATACATCAGTATTTATTAAAAGTTCTTTGCCTTTCGCAGAGATTACCGCTGTATCGTCTTCTATTTGACCATTAGGAAGATAATGCGAAAT
>QCFP01000021.1 GCA_003280185.1 Prochlorococcus sp. AG-363-L02 | reverse complement strand
ACTTAACTGGAGAATTAAGTCATCTAGTCTATTGATTAACTTTTTGATTGGTATTTGCTCACCGATTACACCAGTTGAGCAAATAAGTACTTCTTCTTTTGTCAACCCTAGTTTTTCGGCCAACACTTTAGTTGCTTGGTTGTTATTAATGATTCCTTGTTCACCTGTGTAAGCATTTGCATGTCCCGAATTGATTAAGACTGCCCTTGCATATCCTGAGGTTTTAAATAGTCTTTCAGCACAAAGATCAACACAAGCAGCTTTTAAAATTGATTTTGTAAATGTGCCAGCGCATATGGCCCCTTTTGGTGCTAGTAATAATGCTAAATCTCGCTTTAGAGAGGGTTTTAGCCCTGCTGTAATCCCCGATGCTTGGAACCCTTGGGGGGCTGTTATCCCTCCACTGATTAGTCTCCATTCTTTTTTCTTGAATGGACTCACGACGATTTACTGGAAATTGAGCGTTTCTTATGCATGAGAAATGAATAGGGTTTTCTCAGGAGGTATTCATAGTCCGCGTTGGCAAGGACCACAGCGCCGTATTGGCTTAACAGGTGGTATTGCCACTGGAAAGAGTAGTGTCGCGAGTTTTTTAGAGAAACACTATAGTTTCCCTGTTTTGGATGCGGATGTTTTTTCAAGGAAGGCTTTAGGCCCTGATACACCTTTCACGCAGGCTGTATTTGAGCGTTATGGGAAAGATGTGCTTGATACCACCAAATTTAACTCACTTACATTAGATCGGTTTGCTTTGGCACAAATAATTTTTTCTAATGTTGATGAAAGATTGTGGCTAGAAGGATTGGTTCATCCTTTTATCAGAACTTGTTTTGAAGAACAGTTAAGAATCAGGGTAGATTCCCCAATAGTTGTTTTGATGATTCCCTTACTATTTGAAGCAAGCTTTACTGATTTATGTAGTGAAGTTTGGCTTGTTACATGTACTAAGAAGCAACAAGCTAATCGCCTTTCTGCTAGAGACCATCTTTCATTAGTTGAAGCATATGAGCGCATTAACACTCAGTGGCCTTTAGACAAAAAGAAGAGCCTTTGTGAATCTATTATTGATAATAGTGGCGACCCAAATGCTTGGGTCTCTACTCTAAAATCCTTAGTGAGCTTATAGTTTTATGAGTTTAGTTTCTCATTAAGAATTTTATTGGCAAGTTTTGGATCAGCTTTGCCATTCGTTGATTTCATTATTTGACCTATAAAAAACCCTTGCAATTTTTTCTTTCCCCCACGGAAAGCATCTACTTCGTTTGGATTATTTTTTAATATTTTTTCGATAATCCTTTCAATTGTTTCATGATCACTAATCATAGTTAAGCCTCGTTTTTCAACTATTGATTTAGGAGATTCCCCTTTTTCGAGTAATTCAGGAAGGATCTCTTTTGCTATTTTTCCGCTAATTGTCCCAGTTCGAATCATTTCAATCATTTCAGCGAGTTTAATTGGCTTTAAAGCTATTTCTTGATAATTCAGTTGATTTGTATTTACATAAGCTGCAATATCACCGGTAATCCAATTGGCTGCTATTTTTGCATCTGCGCCTTCTTCTATCACTTCTTCAAAATAATCAGCCATCGACTTTTCATCTGTGAGAACCCTTGCATCGTATTGGGATAGATCTAAGACTTCAGCATAGCGATGACGTTTTTGTGATGGTAGTTCAGGGAGTTCTGAACGCCATTCTGCTTTTTGTTTGTCAGAGACTGCAATTGGTCCTAAATCTGGGTCTGGAAAGTATCTATAATCACTTGCACCTTCTTTACTTCGCATACTTTTTGTGAGTTGTTTACTTTCATCCCAAAGACGAGTCTCCTGCACAATGGGTTGGTTGGCTTCATAAGCAGTGATTTGTCGCTTAATTTCGTATTCACATGCTTTTTGGATTGCAGAAAACGAATTCATATTTTTAATTTCTACTTTTGTTCCAAAAGGTGCATTCGGCCCTTGTCGAACAGAGATATTTACATCGCACCTTAGAGATCCTTCTTGCATATTTCCGTCAGAGACATCTAGGTAACGCATTATTCTTCGTATTTCTGAAGCATATTCTGCTGCTTCACGACCTGAACGGAGATCAGGTTTGCTAACAATTTCTGCAAGAGCGATCCCAGCACGGTTGTAATCAACTAATGAATGTGTAGACCCAGCTAAACGGTCACTACCGGCATGAACAAGTTTTCCTGCATCTTCCTCCATATGTAGGCGTTCTATGCCAATTCGTTTTAGATAGGTTTGCTTACCTTTTTCTGCAACTTCGACTTCAATCCAACCATCTTCTGCGATTGGTTCATCGTATTGAGATATTTGATAGTTTTTAGGGAGATCAGGATAGAAATATTGCTTTCGATCAAATTTACTGTGCTTGGCGATTTTTAAATTTAATGCCATTGCTGCTTTTACAGCATATTCCAGAACTTTTTTATTCATCACGGGCAAAGTACCTGGTAAACCACATACAACGGGATCTATATGTGTGTTGGGATCGTCTCCAAAAGATGTAGACGCATCGGTAAAGATTTTGCTATGTGTTTTTAGTTGCACATGAGTTTCTAGGCCAATGACTGCCTCCCAGGAATTACTTGCTTCTGTCATCACTATGCTGATAGATATAGGAATCTTATGAAAGTTGCTTCGATTCGTGGTCAATTTGTAGAGCTGAAACACAGCTTTTCATTTTTGAGCTTGTGAAATAGTGTTGAATACCCAGCCGTTATTGATTCTTGGTGGAGGCTTGATGGGTCTAGCCTTGGCGCATCAATTGGCGCGTAAGGGACGCTCTGTACTTGTATTAAGTCGAAGTCGAAGTGAGGCGGCTGGGTTTGTCGCAGCAGGAATGCTTGCACCTCATGCAGAAGGATTACAGGGTGATCTGCTTGGTTTGGGTGAATTGAGCTTGGAGCGAATTCCTGAGTGGGTTGCAAGGATTGAAAGTGATAGTGGAATTCAATGTGGATTGCGATTCTGCGGTGTAGTAACTCCTTTTATGAGTGAGCATGAACGGGATTTATTTTCAACATCTTCGTCTGGAATCATGCTTAATCGATTACAGCTGAAAAAAGAATTACCTGGGATCGCTTCTCATTGGAAGTATGGTTTGTTGTTTCCTCAGGATGGACAAATAGATAATCGTAGACGCCTTATGAGGGCACTGGAGAAAGCCTGTGTATGTCTTGGGGTTCAGTTTCAAGAGGGAGTAGAAGTTTTAGAACTTCTTCATGAGCATGAATTATTTAAGGGGGTAAAAGTTCGCTCTGCAGAAGGACAACTTGAGATATTTAGTGCTGAAGAGGCTGTTCTTTGTAGTGGTGCTTGGAGTAGTCAACTCCTTAAGGAATTGCCAATCTTCCCTGTCAAAGGACAAATGATGTCCGTGCAAGGGCCGAAGGATGCTTTAAGGCGTGTGATTTTTGGTCGTGGGACTTATATGGTGCCTCGTGATGATGGACTGATTGTTGTAGGGGCTACTAGTGAACCAGAGGTTGGTTTTGTTGATGGGCTCACTCCTTATGGTCAACAAAGTTTGCAGAAAGGTATGTCGGATTTGTTGCCTGACGCAAGTCAATGGCCGCCGATGGAACGTTGGTGGGGTTTTAGGCCGTGTACGCCTGATGAGGGGCCTTTATTGGGTTCCTCTTCGATAGAAGGCTTATGGTTGGCTGCTGGTCATCATCGTAATGGTGTTTTACTGGCTGCAATTACTTCAGAATTAATTGCTAATTTAATTCTTGGCCAATGCTTAACTGGCCAAGAATTAAATTTTCTTGAGGCTTTTCGATGGGATCGCTTTGAAGATTAGTTTTTTTGAGAACCTATAAAAACTACTCATACGAGTATCCCTAATACGAATGGTATGAGTATTAAGGAGGAGTTTGGTTGGCTTAGTCTTCTACTCGCCAAGTTTGATCGGCTGGCTTCCATTCGTTGAGTTCTGATTTTTGGAACCAAAGTCCAATTTCATAGATGGCAGTTTCGGGTGAATCAGAGCCATGAATTACATTTCGGCCGATATTGATTGCTAAATCGCCACGAATAGTTCCTGGTTCTGCCTCTAGTGGTTTTGTTCCTCCAATTAGTTTGCGCGAGCTATTGATTACTCCCTCTCCTTCCCAAACCATCGCGACAACAGGACCGCTTGTAATGAAGTTCACTAGTCCTTTGAAGAAGGGTCTCTCCCGATGCACACCATAGTGTTGTTCAGCTAACTCACGAGTTGGGACTAGCTGTTTTAATGCAACTAATTTAAAGCCTTTGCTTTCAAACCTACTGAGAATCTCACCAATCAGACCACGTTGTACCCCGTCTGGTTTGATAGCAATAAACGTCCTCTCCAAAGTCATAGATCTACAAAATTAGAACTTTCACATCGTCATCTGTCAGCTGCCTAGTTGGCAAGTATAAATCTGGCAGATATTTCATTCGTCTTTAGATTTTAAAAAGACTTATGCAGTCTTTTGAGTTGTGATGCCTGAATTTGCTTCGTCGCGCAAACCTTTTGCAGACTTGTCCCACAATGCGAAATTGTGGTCTGTTGAAGAAAGTGCAAATTTGTTTGGATTAGATCAATGGGGGTACCCTTATTTTTCTATTAATGACAAGGGTCATGTCATTGTTTGTCCAAAAGGGGAGAGTGGTGGATCTCTAGATTTAATGGCATTAGTGGATGAGATGGATGGTCGCAATGTAGGCGTGCCACTTTTAATCAGATTTGATGACATCCTTGAAGACAGATTAGAACGCTTACATACTGCTTTCCAAAAAGCGATTGCTCAATACCATTACAAAGGGAATTATCAGGGTGTATTTCCTATTAAATGTAATCAGCAGCGGTATGTAGTAGAGGAGTTGATTGCCTGTGGAAAACAGTGGCATTTTGGGTTAGAGGTTGGTAGTAAGGCAGAGTTGTTGGTTGCTTTGTCCTTAATTGATGATCCAGAGGCATTGTTGATCTGTAATGGTTATAAAGATCAGCGTTATATAGAAACTGCGATCTTGGCACGACAACTTGGGCGTTCTCCAGTAGTCGTTATTGAACAACCTGATGAAGTTGATCGTATTATTTCTGCAAGTAAGCTACTTGGTGCTGCGCCTTTAATCGGCATTAGAGCTAAACTTGCAAGTAGAAGTTCTGGTCGATGGGGTGGTTCAGTTGGTGAAACGTCTAAGTTTGGGTTGTCAATTCCAGATATTCTTTCAACAGTAGAGGCATTACGCAATGCCCATTTGTTAGATGAATTACAGCTTTTACATTTTCATTTAGGTAGTCAGATTAATAATATTGCCATCTTAAAAGATGCCTTACAGGAAGCAGGACAATTATATGTTGAACTATGTGCACTAGGCGCACCAATGGGTTATTTAGATGTTGGAGGTGGACTTGGAATAGATTACGATGGAAGTAGGACTGCCTCGTCTGCATCAACTAATTATTCCTTGCAAAATTATGCTAATGATGTTGTTGCAACAATAGGTGAATGTTGTGAGTCCAATTCTATTGATCCTCCGACGTTGATAAGTGAAAGTGGTCGAGCAATTGTAAGCCATTTCTCGGTATTGGTTTTTAATATTCTTGGAGTTGGTGCTGTTTCTAATGATATTCCTTCTGTTTCTGATGATGCGCCTTTAATTCTTCGAAATTTGAGAGATAGTTTGAGGAATATTGAGTCAATGTCAGATAGTTCTTCTATTGATCCATCATTGTTCCAAGAGGTTTGGAACGACGCACTTAAGTTTAAGGATGATGCCTTGGTTGCATTTAGGTTGGGCTATTTGGGTCTCGCTGATAGAGCAAAGGCTGAGCAATTAACCTGGGGGTGCGCGCGCGCATTAATTAATAGACTATCAGGTATTACGTCTAACTCTAAGGAGATAATGCATCTTCGCTCAGTACTAGCTAGCACTTATTATGCTAATTTGTCTATTTTTAGATCTGCACCGGATACGTGGGCTATAGATCAGTTGTTCCCAGTAATGCCAATTCATCGCTTAAATGAGAAACCTACCCAACTTGGTCATTTTGCTGATCTAACTTGTGATTCTGATGGTAAATTGTCTAGGTTTATTAATCATGGTCAGGACAAAACTTTGCTAGAACTGCATGAGTTTAATGATCAGGATGAATATTTCATCGGAATGTTTCTTGCAGGTGCGTATCAGGAAGTGATGGGTAGTCTTCATAATCTATTTGGCACAACAAATTCCGTTCACATACGTATGACAAATGATGGGGGTTATCAAGTTGACCATGTAGTTAGAGCCAATATGAAGTCAGATGTTTTAGAAGCTATGGAGCATGACCCTAACCAATTGCTTGAACGCTTACGCGTTGCTAGTGAGCTAGCTATACAACGCGGTGCTTTGAAGATTAAAGATGCTCGTTTATTAATGGATCATGTTGAAACTAGTTTAAGGCAAAGTACTTATCTGAAAAGATAAAATTACTGTAGTTCTTCTTCTAGTTTGCTCATTGAGGTTGCTAAAGCCTTCTCAAGGGCTACGCCATTGCGACCTCCTGCCTGAGCTAGATGATCTTTTCCCCCACCTCCACCATCGCAAATTTTTGCAATTTCGCCTATAAACTTTCCTGCTTTTAAGCCTCTTGAAAGCAGACCTTTGCCAAATGCAGCAATTAGAATGACCTTCTTTTGATCTTGAGGTGTTGGTAGGCCACCGAGAATAACAGCAGTCTTTTCTCCTAATTTTGCTATTAATTTCTCTGCTGCTTTCTGCAGTGCGACTCCACTGAGGCCATCAAGCCTTTTTATGAGAACCTTATTATCTGCAATATCAATTGCCTCTTCAATTAGAGTAATGGCTTTTGCAATTGCTAATTCCTCACGCGCAAGCACAAGTTCTTTGTTGGTTTCCTTAAGTTCCTGTTGTAAAGCAATAACCCTTCTACAAACTTCGTTTGGTTGAGCCTTAAATCTATTGGTTAACTGATTAACTATTTCATCTCTTTCATTTAAGAATTCTAAAACGGCAGGCCCTGCTATGGCTTCAATGCGTCGAATTCCCGCGGATATACCACTTTCATTAATGATTTTAAAAAGCCCAATTTCGGAAGTATTTCTTACATGAGTACCCCCACATAATTCTTTTGAAACTCCCGGAATATCTACGACTCGAACTTTACTCTCATATTTTTCACCGAACATAGCTAATGCACCCATAGCCTTCGCCTTCTCAAGAGACATGTAGTTTATTTCTAGATCATATGCTTCTGATATCCAGTAATTGATGAGCTTTTCAATCTCGATTAATTCTTGTGTGGTCACTCCACATGAATAGTTAAAATCAAAGCGGAGACGATTGAAGTCAACAAGAGAACCTGCTTGGCTGATCTCTTCTCCAAGGATATTTTTTAGGGCTGATTGAAGAAGATGTGTAGCTGTATGATTTGCTTGGGCACGTTTACGTAGGTTTTGATTGACTTTCGTCTTGACAACATCTCCTAAAGCTATTTTACCTTGAATTAATTTACCATTATGAATGAAAATATTTTTCTTACGAGTGACACCACTGATTCGAATTAATAGATTATTATTTGATTCTTCATTGGATGTAATGACGCCACAATCACCTACTTGACCACCTCCTTCGCCATAAAATGATGTCACGTCAAGTGCTATATCTACGTTGTCACCAGGTTGAACCTGTTTATCTGACTCCCCATTGACTACCATTCCTACGACACTGCTTTTTTTCTCAAGAATTTCATAGCCTTCAAATACAGTCGAACTTGTACTAGAAACCATTTTATCTAGGGCACCTTGGGTTGTTAAATCAATACTTGTAGTAGCTGCTTTTGCTCTTTCTCTTTGTTTTTTCATAGCTTTTTCAAAGCCTTCTAATTCAACGGATATTCCATGCTCCGCGATAATTTCTTGAGTTAGTTCTAAAGGAAATCCGAAGGTGTCATACAGTTCAAAGGCTGTATTTCCGCTAATTTTCTTTGGGTTTTTTGATAAAATTTCTGTGAGTAATTTTTCTCCGCGCTCGAGTGTTTCTAAGAATCGGCTTTCCTCTCTTTCTAATTCTAATAAAATCACATTACGCCTTTCTAGTAATTTAGGATAGGTTGATTTCATTAGTTCAATGACTGCGTCTCCCATTTCTGCTAGAAATGGTCTTTTAATGTTTATTAGTTTTCCATGTCGAATGACTCTACGAATTAGTCGTCTTAGAATATAACCACGACCAAGGTTGCTTGCTCTGATGCCATCGCTGATCATAAATGTGATTGCTCGACTATGATCCCCAATAATCTTCAGCGATGTTCTTTTTTGATTGTCTATTTTCTTGTAGTTGATATTTGCGAGAGATGATGCTTTTAGAATTATTGGATAAATAAGATCTGTTTCATAGTTGTTCGGAGCTTTTTGAAGAATCTGAGCCATGCGCTCCAGTCCCATACCAGTATCAATATTTTTGTTAGATAGCGGGGTTAATGAGCCATGAGTATCTTTGTTGTATTCCATAAAGACAAGGTTATAGAATTCGATAAAGCGATTATCATCATCAAGATCAATATGTTCAACGCCTAACTGTGGCTTAAAGTCATAATAAAGTTCCGAACAAGGACCGCATGGACCCGTTGGTCCAGAAGACCAAAAGTTGTCTTTTTCATCCATACGTATGATTCGCTTAGGATTAACGCCTACAACATCTCGCCAAATTGTTTCAGCCTCATGATCATCACGAAAAATACTAATAACTAGATGTTCTGGGTTCAGGCCAAAGACTTCAGTGCTGAGTTCCCAGGCCCAAGTAATTGCTTCTTGCTTGAAATAATCTCCAAATGAGAAGTTCCCTAGCATCTCGAAAAATGTTTGATGCCTTGCTGTGCGCCCTACATTTTCTATATCGTTAGTACGTATGCATTTTTGCGAGCTTACTGCTCTAGCCGAAGGTGCTTTTTCTTGCCCTAAAAAAATTGGTTTGAAAGGGAGCATCCCAGCAATTGTCATTAGTACTGTTGGGTCTTCAGGGACAAGTGAGGCGCTAGGAATAACTAAATGATCACGTTCGGTAAAGAACTTGATGAAGGCGCTCCTTATCTCATCACCAGTATGTGGATGGTTTTTTTGTGAAGGTCTTTGCCTGTTAACCGTCATGTCTATAGTCAGTAGATGGAAGAAGATTTGGTTTTCAGGAAACCAGAGTTAAAATTGCATTTCGGTGTTTTTAGTTTTAGGTGATTTGGGAATAGTAATAGGGCTCTAGTTTTTTGTTAAAGGTTGCTGCCATTCATATAGACAAAATTACTATTTTAGGTTCTTGTAATGGAAAAGTAGAAGATTTGAAAGTTTAGTGATGACTGGTTTTAAAGTCCTTGGCATGATTAATATTAGATTTTCAGTGGGTGTGCTGACTACTGTTAGGTAGCGCACTCTTTTTGAGAGGAACCAAACGCATGATTGCCGCGTCTCGGCTATGAGTTTGCTTCATGCCACTTGGCTTCCGGCTATTCGCACACCGGGCAGTTCCGGTAGGCCAGCTCTTTTGATTTGGGCTGATACATGGAGGGTCGCCACCCCGGCTGGCCCCAGTGACACCCCAGCTCAACATCCATGTACTTTGCTTCCTGACGATTTAAGGGCTTGGTTGAGTGAAATTGATTTGCTTCCTGATGAAAGTATTGATGCAACGGCTTGTTTGACTTTGCCCAGTAGGGCAGTTAGATCTCGTATTAAGGCAGGTGATGTTAAGGAATCTTTAAATGCGCCTCAAGATGGTCATCTTGGTTGGACTGGACTGCCGTTGCAAGCTGGAGAGCCTGTACCAAAGAAGCCAGAATGGTGGCCATGGCAGGTACAGGGACTGGCTGTTGAGCCTGGAGCAGCAACAGCATGGTTGTCGAAACTGCCTCTGTCCGGTGATCAACCTGATCTAGCTGATGAGCTTCGATGGTGGAGTCATTTACAACGTTGGGCTTTGAGCATTGTGGCTAGAGGGAGATGGCTTCCTCAGGTAGAGCTTAGTAAGGGTGAAGGTTATCCACATAGGGCCCGTTGGGTTCCACTTTTGAACCGTGAAGATGACCGTCGGCGACTTGAAGAATTGGCGGCAAGATTGCCACTTGTTGCAACGTGCGCTTTGCCTTGGAGGGAACCATTAGGAAGAAGGACTAATCGAACGACTAGATTGCGTCCTGAGGCAATGCGCGCTGCAAATCCTGTTGCATCTTGCAGACCTCGGAGTGGGAGATTGAGAGTCGCTAATCTTTTAGAAGAGCTTGTTGATGCGCAACTCAGGCATGCTTTTACCCCTGATTTAGAGGGATTAGATCCACTGTTGCAAATTTGGCAACAAGCACTTGGGTCTGATACAGGAGTGATTTCTTTAGAAGATGAAGAGGTTGAACGTTTAGCAACTGCTAGTCACCACTGGAAAGAGGGTGTTGCTGGCAACGTTGCACCAGCAAGAGCATGCTTAGAACTTTTTAGCCCTGCTGAGGAAGAAGATCTTTGGGAGTTGCGTTTTTCGTTGCAAGCTGAGTCTGACCGCACTCTCAAAGTGCCAGCATCAGTAGTTTGGGCGATTGGTTCTAAGACTTTGCAATTAGGTGAGGTTCCTGTAGATCATCCAGGCGAACTTCTTTTAGCAGGATTGGGAAGATCTTTGACAGTGTTTCCTCCCATAGAGAGAGGCTTGGATACGGCTACTCCCGAAGTAATGGAATTAACCCCTGCCGAGGCTTTTGTTTTGGTACGAACTGCTTCAAGTCAACTTAGAGATGTAGGCATAGGTGTCGAATTGCCATTAAGCCTTTCAGGTGGACTAGCGAGTCGCTTAGGTCTTGCGATAAGAGCTGAACTTCCCGGAAGTTCAAGAGGTTTTACTCTAGGTGAAAACCTTGATTGGCATTGGGATTTGATGATTGGTGGCGTCACTCTTAACCTGCGAGAACTCGAACGTCTCGCTGGCAAAAGAAGTCCCTTAGTGCGTCATAAAGGTTCTTGGATTGAACTAAGACCTAATGATTTAAAAAATGCTGAACGATTTTGTAGTTCCAATCCATTGCTCAGTTTGGATGATGCATTGCGCTTGACGGCGACAGAAGGCGACACATTGATGCGTTTACCTGTGCATTCTTTTGAAGCAGGCCCAAGGTTGCAAGGCGTTCTTGAACAATATCATCAACAGAAAGCGCCTGACCCTTTACCTGCGCCAGAAGGTTTTGTTGGACAGTTAAGGCCCTACCAAGAGCGAGGACTTGGATGGTTAGCATTTCTGCATCGATTTGATCAGGGTGCGTGCCTCGCTGATGATATGGGTCTTGGAAAAACAATTCAATTATTAGCTTTTTTGCAACATCTTAAGTGTGAGCAGGAATTTAAACGTCCCGTTTTGTTGATTGCACCTACTTCAGTTTTAACAAATTGGAAAAGAGAAGCTTATGCGTTTACACCTGAATTGAGAGTTAGTGAACATTATGGACCGCGTCGTCCAGATACAATTTTTGCTTTGAAAAAGGAATTGAAGAACATTGATCTTGTTCTTACCAGCTATGGATTGATGCAAAGAGATAGTGAACTTCTTGAAATGATTGATTGGCAAGGGGTAGTTATTGATGAGGCTCAGGCTATTAAGAATTCAAGTGCTAAACAAAGCCAGGCAGTTAGGCATATTGCTCGACAACATAAAAATAATCGTTTTCGAATCGCTTTGACTGGCACACCAGTTGAGAATAGAGTTAGTGAACTTTGGGCATTGCTAGATTTTTTAAATCCAAATATCTTAGGAGAGGAAGATTTCTTTCGGCAAAGATATCAGATGCCTATAGAGCGTTATGGTGACATGTCCTCGTTACGGGATTTGAAGGCACGTGTTAGTCCTTTTATCTTACGAAGATTAAAAACTGATAAGGCTATCATTTCTGATTTACCTGAAAAAGTAGAAATTAGTGAATGGGTTGATTTAAGTCAAGAGCAGAAAGTTTTATATAGGAAAACTGTTGACGAAACGTTTGATGCGATTGCATGTTCCCCTAGAGGGCAAAAACATGGGAAGGTATTAGGTTTGCTTACTCGCTTAAAACAGATTTGTAATCACCCTGCTTTAGTTATGAAAGAGAATAATATTGATGAAAATTTTATCTTAAAATCTCATAAGTTACAACGCTTAGAGGCAATTCTAGAAGAAGTTATTGAGGCTGGTGATCGTGCTTTATTATTTACTCAATTTGCTGAATGGGGTTATTTACTGCAATCTTATTTTCAATATAGATGGCGTTTTGAAGTGCCTTTTTTGTGTGGAAGTACAAGAAAAAATGATAGGCAGGCAATGATTGATCGTTTTCAAGAAGATCCAAGGGGGCCTCAGATCTTTGTTTTA
>QCFP01000020.1 GCA_003280185.1 Prochlorococcus sp. AG-363-L02 | reverse complement strand
GCTAATCGCCCAATTAATCCCTTGAGGAAGTTTTTGGGGCACCAAAAGAGTACTAGGGCAAATTAGCAGTACTCCAACCAAAATTTACGTTCGACGCATTAAAACCCTCCAACGTTGGCGCTTTGTGCATTCAATGCTGAGTATTTCTAATACTCCCCGAGATTCATGTTGAATGCGATCCCCAGGGGCTAGAAGCTTACTAGGTTGAGACAGTTTGTCCCAATTAAGCCTTAATCCGCCAGCTTTTATCTGTTTTACAACCTTAGCTCTTGATATACCAAAACCTGCCGAGGCAATTGCATCAATTCTGTATGAAGCTTCCACGGTGGCAATTTCTTTAATTACTCGTTGTGGTGGTAGTTGTAGTTCTTCTAAGGGCACAGACTCGCATTGAAAGTCCACGTCTCTTAACTTTCCTTTGAGGTCATTTAAGTCAAAATCAATTTCTTTACTGCATATTGCATTTGCTCCTCTATCTCTTATTACCCATAAATCACCAATGAATTCTGAGGGGAGTCCTATTAGGTTTAGGGCATCCAGAAAATCATTTTTACTTGGATGATCAAAAAGGAAGTTTCCTTCAACTCTTAATCCAGTTATAGGTATATTTCCTTTTTGGCTTTTGAGTGGATTATTAATATGCTCAAAAAGGATTCGATGACGTTCAGCACATTTGTAGCCACCTTCACTACTGCATTCAATATCTGTTAGCTGCTTGAGCTTTTTTATGGCTTCTTCGCGTAACTTTCCAGAGACAAAGTTGGACCAAATAGGTTGATGAGTTTTGTAAACTTTTTCTGCTATATGAATTAGCTCTGACATTCCATCAGCGTCATGGCATCCTTTTAAGAACTCATTTTTGGATAGCCTCATAACTCGTTAAATCTAATGACTTCAATGGGATTTGCTGATTGAAGTGCTTGCCAAGGTATTTCGCTTCCTAATGGTGTTTCCAAAATTAGGAGCCAATTGTTTTCTTCATGCCTTTTTCTAAGAATACGTATGTCTTCATCTTTCCCAGAGGGGTCACCAGCTGTTGCGACATAACTGCCTAGTAATCCAGAGCCCATTCCTAAGAGTCCACCTATTAGTGGTTCTCCAATAGCTCCCAGGCCAATGTTTGAAAAGGTTTGAAGGCCAGTCATTTGAGAGAAGGTGATCCCAGCTAGAAATCCGAAGGGCATTAGCCATAGAGCCATGAACCTTTGGCGTTTTTGCCGTGAATGGTTTGGATTTAGAAAAGGTATGTTTTCTATTTCTATCGTTGTGATTTTTCTTCTGCCTTCCATTTCAGGGGTGTCTTGTATCGTTAAGGCCTCAGCTTCTGATGTTGGTGGTGGAACAAGCTCGCAACGCGTAATAGGCGTAGCAGTTTTTTGTAACTCTCTTTCGAGATCATTTGCTGAATCACTGTTCTGGAGAACTACTGCGCAAATAGGCACGAATTGTTTCCTCAATTAATTAAATTCTGAACCCTATTTGGTTTTCTTTCATAAAAGAACCGACGGCTCTCTACAGTTCTTATCGGCAGTCTGTCTGTATTTATGGCTAAGGTTCTTGTTTCTGACCCAATTGATTCTGCGGGAATTGATATTCTCAGCCAGGTTGCTCAAGTTGATGAAAAAACTGGACTATCAGTTGAGGAGCTAATAGCCATCATTGGTGCCTATGACGGTTTGATGATTCGCTCTGGTACTCAGGTGACTGCTGATGTGATTGAAGCGGCTGGACGATTACGAATCATTGGGCGTGCCGGAGTTGGTGTAGACAACGTGGATGTCCCAGCAGCTACACAACGGGGAGTCTTAGTGGTGAATTCTCCGGAGGGCAATACTATTGCAGCAGCAGAACATGCTTTGGCATTGCTTCTTTCTTTATCAAGACATGTTCCTCATGCTCATTCCAGAACAATGGCTGGAGCATGGGATCGAAAGAAGTATGTAGGTAATGAGTTATATAAAAAAATTCTCGGTGTAGTTGGGCTTGGCAAGATTGGTTCGCATGTTGCACGTGTAGCAAATGCAATGGGTATGGAAGTTCTTGCATATGACCCATTTATCTCCGCTGATCGTGCTCAACAAATGCAAGTGAGGCTTATATCGCTAGAAGATCTGTTCTCTCAAGCTGATTACATCAGCCTTCATTTGCCCAGAACTCCGGATACGGAAAATCTTGTTAATTCAACTTTGCTTGGAACAATGAAACCCACTGCAAGGATTGTTAATTGCGCTCGCGGAGGCATCGTTGATGAAAAGGCCTTGGCAGAGGCTGTTGAGAATGGCGTGATTGCAGGTGCTGCTCTAGATGTGTATGCCAAGGAGCCTTTGCCAGAAGGCTCCCCTCTGCGTGCAGTTAATGAACGTTTGATCCTCACCCCGCATTTGGGAGCATCTACTGCAGAGGCTCAGGAAAATGTTGCCATAGATGTTGCAGAGCAAATTCGAGATGTTTTGTTAGGTCTACCCGCACGAAGCGCGGTCAACATCCCAGGACTTAGTGCAGAGATTATGGAAAGGCTTAAACCTCATTTGCAGTTAGCTGAAACTCTAGGACTATTTGTTAGCCAACTTTCTGGAGGGCAAGTTGAGGAGCTTGAAGTTAGGCTGCAAGGAGAGTTTACCCAGCATCCTTCCCAGCCCCTTGTTGTTGCTACCTTAAAAGGTTTATTAACGACTGCATTAGGGGAGCGTATTAATTACGTTAATGCTTCTTTAGAAGCAAAAACTCGTGGCATACATGTTTTGGAAGTTAAGGATGAAGCAATCAGAGATTTTGCAGGTGGCTCATTACAGTTAACTGCAAGAGGTGAGCAAGGGGGACATAGTGTTACTGGCGCAGTTTTCGCTGATGGTGAGTTGCGCATAACAACTATTGATGAATTCCCTGTAAATGTTATTCCTAGCAGACACATGTTATTTACCAGGCATAGAGATATGCCTGGGATTATTGGTCAGCTCGGATCATTGCTTGGAGAGCACAATGTGAATATTGCTTCAATGCAAGTTGGCCGTCGCATAGTTAGAGGTGATGCGGTTATGGTTTTGAGTATTGATGATCCAATCCCTACAGACCTTTTAAAGGCTATTCATTCCATTAAAGGTATACAACAGGCTTACCCAGTGACCTTGTAAACAGGAAAAGACGACTTATTTAAATGGTAGAAGATTATGCTTGGTGGCGACTTTCAATTGTTTTCCCGCGCGAAGTTGAGGAATCTTTGATATGGAGGCTTCAGCAACTTTCGATAAATAACTATGCAATTCAGTCATTTATTTCCTCAAAGTCAGATCCAAAACTTTTTATTTGGTTGCCTGAATTTGAATGGGAGGAAAAAGAGAGGAGTTTTTTGACAAGATCTTTGTGTGAGCTATCAGAGCCTTTTGACAGCAATTTTGGCAGCCCGGTTTGGGATCGCATACAAAATGAAGACTGGAGCCAGACTTGGAAGATCCATTGGGAACCTGATCCTGTTGGCGAAAGTTTGCTGATTTTGCCGGCTTGGTTGAAAGTCCCAACTATTTATTCTGATCGAATAGTTCTTCGCATCGATCCAGGAAGTGCCTTTGGTACAGGCAGTCACGCCACAACCCGACTTTGTTTAGAGGCTCTTGAGAGAGAAAATATTAACGGCATGAGAATTGCAGACCTTGGATGCGGAAGTGGAATATTGGGCTTAGCGGCTTTGAAATTTGGAGCCAAGAGTCTTTTTGCTGTTGACATTGACTCCTTAGCAGTCAATGCGACCTTGAAAAATGCTTGTTTGAATGATTTACAGGAGAACCTAATAGTTTCCAAGGGGTCTATTGAGGCCTTGGAAACAAACCTGATGGGTGAACCAGCGGATTTGATGCTTTGTAACATCCTCGCTTCAGTTATTGAGGATCTTGCTCCCAAGTTTGCACGAATCCTTAAGGACGATGGAGTTGCATTGTTAAGTGGATTATTGGTAGAACAAGTTTCTGATTTGAAAATGACTTGCCATCACTTGGGATGGCAAGTTGTATCCCAGAAAAATCAAGGTAGATGGGCACTTTTGGAGATCTCAAAGCGGAATTTTTAATTCAAAAAAGGCATAAGTTTTTCTTATGCTACTTTTGGTTATCATTGGCCTTGGATGTGGTGCACGGTATATACCCCTTTTATGGCCCTTTGCCGATGTAAGAAGGGTGCATCCAGGTGTGATTTTTTTTACTCTGGTTTTCTCTGCGCTCCCAATTTTTCATGGCTTCTTACAAAGTCACCCTCCAAAACCAGAGCGAGGGTTTGAACAAGACCATTGAGGTCCCTGACGATCAGTACATTCTTGATGCCGCTGAAGAGCAAGGCATTGATCTTCCTTATTCATGTAGAGCAGGAGCATGCTCCACATGCGCAGGGAAAATCACTGCCGGTTCTGTGGATCAATCAGACCAAAGCTTCCTTGATGATGACCAGCTTGAGGCTGGATTCGTTCTCACATGTGTTGCTTACCCAACTTCTGACTGTACAATTACCACTCATGCAGAGGAAGAGCTTTACTAAATTAGACTTTGTTTATTAGTTAAGCGTTTCCTTGCTATTAGGTCTTCCATCAGCCACCCTCAGAGGGTGGCTTTTTTGTCACTCTAAATTTGCTTATTTTTCAGCTTGATTGTGGGTTTAGCTTCCCAAAATTTTTCAGAGGAAGATGTTCTGTTGGAACATGGCACTATTCATGAAAGTCCTGGCGGCCAATACAGCTTTCGCGTAGTAGGTCCATGTTGTCGTTTGTTTGACAGAGAGGAGCTCCCTTGGCCTTGTTCCCGATTGGCATGGAAAAGTAAGGAACCCAGCTGGAAACGTGTTGGCTGTCGTTTTGTCCCTGACATAGCTACTCGACGATGCCCGTCATATTCAGTTGAGCTTTTGCAGCCAGGATCAAGACCTGTTCCAACTCTTTTGACTTTGTTCTCAAATCGCTTCACACCAGCAATGCAGGAGTGGTGGTATAGCAGGCATCCACGTTCTAAGGATGAATCAAACTTTTCTCCGTAATCACTAGTTCGTTAACACCAAAAGCTTGCATGGTGGATAAATTTCCACCATGCAAGCTTTTGGTATTTGAGGTTGGTTTCAGTTTTTTATCCAACCCCAGGGTTGAATTTGTTTTCTACTTCAGATGAGGGTACATAACTCTCAGTGACAGAGCTGCACTGCAAACTATCAAAGGTTTTGCCACTGGCTCTTTGGCAGAGAGCTTTTTGTTGATCTAAGTCCAGCACTGCATCACTGAAGTCAGCGCCATCAATAACTGCTCCATTGAAAAAGCTTTTCAATAGATCAGCACCAGTGAAGTTGGCTTCTGATAAATCAGCGTTGTCGAACCTGGTTGCATATGCAATTACGTTCTGGAGGTTTGCTCCACTGAGATTTGCATTTTGCAGGTTGGATACGCTGAAGAAAGAACCACTTAAATTAGCTTCGCTTAAGTCCCTCCCAGAAAGGTCGTATTTCACATACTCCGTGTTCTGAAGGTTTTGACCACGAAGGCTTGTATCGAGTACATCAACTGAGGAAGGATCACTTGGGTAAAGAGCTCCTACGGACATCGGGCTGATGCTGAGGCCAACTATGACTGGCACCAGTATTAGGAGTTTTGCAAGTGAGCGTTGAAAGAAGGAAATTAGAGATGCCATTGAGGACGACAGGAACTGACCGAAAACCGCACGCACACATTCTTTCACGACGTGGGATGACCGCTCACTAGGAATCACGAACTGTTGCAGCGGGCTTTGACGTCAATTTGCAAAAAGTCCTTTGCTAAGAGGGTATTTGGGAAAATTGCTTGTGCTTCTTTTAATAGTTCATTAGGTGTAATTGCATTTCCTGGTGCATATCTAGGGCTTAGATGAGTGAGAATAAGTTGCTTTACTCCGGCTTCTGCAGCTGTTTGAGCAGCCATGGTACTTGTGGAATGTTTCCGTTTATAAGCCAGTTCAGCATCGCAATGGGCATAGGTTGCTTCGTGAATTAGAAGGTCTGCTCCTTCTGCTAGCTCGATTGCTTTTGTACAGAAAAGTGTGTCTGTGCAGTAAACAAGGCTTACCCCAGGACGGGTTGGGCCACATAGGGCCTTTCCTTTAATAATTCGACCATCCTCGAGGATGACTTCCTCTCCTCTCTTTAGCGCTGCATATATTGGCCCTGGTGGTATGGCCAGCTCTTTTGCTCGGTTTACATTAAAACGCCCAGGTTTATCTTTTTCCTGCACTCTGTAGGCGTAAGCAGGCACTCGATGAGTGAGTGGAATGCAAGTAACCAGGATTTCATTATCTTCAAACAGAGTTTTTTGTTTTTCTGCTGCTTCTCGAACTTTATGTATTTCTAAGGGGTAACTAATCCTGCTTGAGCTGCTTTCAAGTACTGCATCAAGATAATTTTTCAGTGGGTCAGGACCATATAGTTCTACTCCAGAACTATTTCCAGCGAGCCCTAGGCTTGCTAGGAGGCCTGGTAATCCAAAAACATGATCACCATGCATATGGGTTAGAAAGACTCTTCTGAGTTGAGATAGTCGAAGTTCACTTCTAAGAAATTGGTGCTGAGTCCCTTCGCCACAGTCAAAAAGCCATAACTCAGAACGCTGCTCAAGTCGCAGTGCAACTGATGAGACATTCCGGGCCCTTGTAGGGACTCCAGAGCTAGTGCCGAGGAATGTGACCTGCAAGGCCTTGTTGATTAGATGTTCATGCTGACATGTAACAGATTAAAAGACTGGCTTTGCGCTCCTTAAATGGGCACACTGGGATTCTTCTTAAAGAATTTTTTGTGGTTCGGCACCTGCCGGTTCTGTTTTTTTTGTTTATAGGTGGATTGGGTTCACTAGTTATTCCTGTCCAGATAGCTTTTGCTGCTCAAGAGCCCATAATGCGTGTCTTGCTTGATCAAGCAAAAAATTTGAGATTTAGAGCGGATAGGGATATTCCATTGCTAATAGAAGGAATTTCTTCTGGTGAAAGGCAAGCTGTTTCATTGACTTTGAGAAGACGGTCTGGTCGACTTGAAGCGATTTTTCCAGGTTCTTCTAGAAAGTCTTTGAGATTTGGTGACCAGTCGGTTATTTCGATTAGGACTACTGACCCAAGAGGGGTGTGGTTCGGCAATCGACGTTATAAGGGGGCTTTGAGGATTATTTTAAAAAATGGTCTTTTAACTGTAGTGAATCATGTAGGAATCGAGAGCTACTTAGCAAGTGTTATTGGTAGTGAAATGCCTAAAGCTTGGCCGATGAATGCTTTGCAAGCGCAAGCTATTGCTGCAAGGACATATGCATTAAAAAGGTTTTCAAATAAAAACTTTTTTGATGTGCAAGCTACTATGTCAGATCAGGTATATCTTGGGGTTGAGGCTGAGACGAAAAGCACTAGAGAGGCAGCAAAAACAACTCGAACATTAGTTTTGGCTCATAAGGGAAAGCTTATAAATGCAGTTTTTCATAGTAGTTCTGGAGGAGTAACAGAACCAAGTGGTGATGTTTGGCGAGAACAGTTACCTTATTTAATTAGCGTAAAAGATTTTGATGATCAGAGTCCTTCAAGAAAATGGTCAATGGCATTTACTCCAAGATATTTGCGCCGTGCTTTTCATGAGGTTAATGGCCTAAAATCTATCAGGATTCAGCGTCAAAGTTTAACAGGAAGAGTCAAAAAGGTTTTGGTTATTGGTCCGATGGGCACAATCTCAATAACTGGTCAAGAGCTTCGTCGACGCTTAGGACTTAAGAGCACATTGGTTCGTTTTGAAATGCTTGACTCCAAGCCTCAAAAGCATGATCTTTTGGATGTACTTTCAAATTCTCAAGTGGATCCGAAGCGAGCTTTCAGAACTTATGCTCCACAGCAAAATCTTGAGAAACCAATGTATTCAATTAACTCACAAGCAAGTAGAAATAACTTGGATAGCTTTCGTTTTGATGGTCAAAAAGATTTTGATTCCTTGTCCCAACCACCTTCACTTCCACCGTTAGGGGCACCTCCACTCTCACCCCCATCGCTATTTACATCACCACCTTCATTGTTGCCCAAAATAGAGGTCTCAACTAATAGACCTTTCTTGTATGTTCGTGGATTAGGTGCTGGACATGGTGTTGGAATGAGTCAATGGGGGGCCTATGGCTTGGCCAAGAGAGGATTAACTTTTAGACAAATTCTCAAGCACTACTACACAGGGGTTCAAGTGGTTCCTTATAGACGAATTAGGTAGCATTCTTCAATAAGTTTGATTTAATACACAAATAAAAATCATGGTAAATCTTTTTTGAGACTTGTTTCGATTGAAATGCAGAAATCCAAATACGAAAAAGCTGCCTGGCCCTACATGGCCCATGTTAGTAAAGATGAAACCTCTTTGATTTACGAGCTTGTTAATCTTTTAGAGAAGAAATTGAGATTAAGGGTTTCCTCCTCTAACCAGAAGCCAATAGGTCTTGCCACAGGAAGAACTATGGAGCCTATCTATAAACAATTGGTTTCTCGTTTGAGCTCATGGAAGCAGTCAGATCTTGATGCTATGAGAAGTGGTTGGTGTAGTTTTAATCTTGATGAATATGTAGGCTTAGAAAAAAGCCATCCTAATAGCTTTAGTTCATTTATGAGAAGAAATTTGGCTGAGCCTTTAGGTTTTGATCAGTCCAAGGTTCATTTGCCAAATGGAATGTCTAAAGATTTGATTTTGGAAGCAAATAACTATTCTCGTTTGTTGAAATCTTCAGGTGGGATAGGACTGCAATTATTAGGGCTTGGAGTAAATGGGCATATTGGATTCAATGAACCACCATGCGATATTGCTAGTGGTTGTCATTTGGTTACTCTTTCAGCTTCCACAAGACAGCAGAATGTAAAGGATTTCTCAGGTGGGATTACTTCTGTTCCTTTAAAAGCAATCACTTTAGGTATATCAGATATCCTCTCCTCGCAAGAGATCCATCTGGTTGTTACTGGAGAACATAAAGCAGAGATATTAAGAACCTTGCTTCACTCCGAGCCCATAGGTGAGATCCCTGCTAGCTGGTTAAAAGTTCACAATAATGTTCACTTGTGGGCTGATAAATCTGCTATGGATTACCCTTAGTGAAGTGGGCGAGTGATAATTCATTAAATCTGACTGAATTTTGATCCAGGATTATTTGGCGTTGAAAACTATTTTTGGTTTAAGTATAGCTGATTCTTCTAATGTTCCTATCCCAATAACATCATTCATGGGATCAAGAACAATGATTGATGAGCTCTTACCTTGATTGAGATTGTCTTGTTTTGGGGCCTCTTCCACTTGTCTTTTTGTAGTAGAAGTTTCTCTTCCATTCATCCAATCATTATTTTGCTCTCTAGTTAACTTGACCCGTTGCATATGGCCGAACAACTCGATTGGTGGAATTAACTTTTTATACAATTCTATTAATAAATCTCCTTTCTCTGGGAGCTCAATTGATTGCGATATATGTAATCCTAATGCTTGTATGCGTTGAAGTCTTGATAGACAACCATGACATTGGATGAGTTCTCCTAGGTCTCTTGCAAGGGAACGAATGTATGTACCGGATGAACAATGTATGAATACTTCTAGAAGCCCTTTATCTTGGCTCCAGTTGATTAGGTTTAATGAATGGATAGTGACATCTCTTGCACTTAGCTCCATATATTTACCTGATCTTGCTATTTCATGAGCACGTTTACCTTCTATATGAACGCTTGAGAATTGAGGTGGTTTTTGCTGGATTGAACCACAAAAATTATTTAAATATTTCTCTAACAGCTGACTATCCAATATAGGCCAATCTGTTTGGTCTATAAGCTCTCCACTCATGTCATCAGTTGTTGTTTTTCTTCCTAATTGAATTTCCCCTTGATAAGTTTTCTCTCCTGGTAAGTAGGGAAGAAGCCTAGTTGCTTTACCTACAGCTATTGGAAGAACACCTGTTACTTCTGGATCGAGTGTTCCTCCATGGCCAACACGCTTAATTCCCAAAATATGCCTTATGCGACTTACGCATCCATGAGATGTTATGCCTGCTGGCTTGTTAATGTTTAGGAAACCGAAAGGCTCTTTCAATTTGTGACTCCTTCATGTTGGTGGAACTAGTTTTTTTCTCGCATTACTCTTAATTACATTCTAAGTTGTTTATCAGTTGGATTAGATTCATGAATATGCCTTTTGAAGAGGTTGATTCTGACCTTAGAGAATTCTTGAAAACTGGCTTAGATCTCAAATTACATTTAGCTAAATACCTGAAGACAACTATAAATGATATAAATAATCTTTTGCTTAAAGGTTCAGAGGAATTAGCGGCTCTGCACCCTAAAACTTCAGAATTAACAGATCCCACTAGTTTTTATGAGGAGGGTGTGGGCACAGCGCATTTGTTGGATCTGGCTTCATGGCATTTAGGGAGTGCAGAATACATAGCTGACACCTTGAAACTCTTAAAGATGTTCTCTCGAGGGAATGTCTTGGATTTTGGCGGAGGGATTGGCACGCATGCCTTATTTGCTGCCGCTTTGGATCAAGTTGATCATGTCTGCTTTGTGGACATAAACCCTCAAAACCGATCCTTTGTAGAGCAACGAGCGAAAGCACTCGCATTAGATAGCAAGATCTCTTTCCATAGAGATTTAAATAGCACAGGAAACGTTCGCTTTGATTTTGTTGTCTGTTTAGATGTGCTTGAACATTTGCCAGATCCATCTAGTCAGTTGCTTTGCTTTTTAGAGCGCATGAATAAAGGTTCTATAGCGTTACTTAATTGGTATTTCTTTAAGGGATTTAGTGGGGAATATCCATTTCACTTTGACGACGAAGAGTTGATTGAAGGATTCTTCAATACTCTTCAGAAGAATTTCCTAGAGGTTTTTCACCCGCTACTAATTACAGCACGTACTTATAAACCCTTAATTTAGCAACAGCACATTACTGGATTAGAGAAAGTAAATCAAACAAAAACTTTTAAGCTTTCAAAAAATAACTTGGCCTTTAGCCGGCTGTGGCAATGTTTATTCTTTTTCTGTTGCGAAGCCCACGTTTAATGGTTTCAAAATTAACCACACCATCAGTAAGAGCGAACAAGGTGTCGTCTTTCCCTTTCCCTACATTTATTCCTGGGAGGACTGAGGTACCACGCTGGCGGATCAGGATTGAACCAGCAGTCACTGATTCTCCACCAAAAGCTTTTACACCAAGACGTTTTGAATTTGAGTCTCTTCCATTACGGGTAGAGCCAGTTCCTTTTTTATGAGCCATGTGATTAAAGAGGTAGGGTTTAGGTTTAGAAGGGAAGGAGTTAGCTGATTACCTTTCCAGCAAGAGAGATTGATTCAACCATAACTCTAGTAAGTTCTTGGCGGTGCCCATTCTTGCGACGTGTTTTCTTTTTTGGGCGCATTTTATAGACAATTATTTTTTGTCCTCTTATATGGGCCAACACTTTGAGCTCGACGGTCGCTCCTTCAACGTAAGGTTTCCCAATAGTGGCTTCCTTGCCATTTTTTAAAAGTAAAACATTCTTCAAGGTGATTTTTTCATCTACTTTGGCCTGAATCCTATCAATGTCGTAATAGCGATTGGATTGGAGCCAAAACTGTTTCCCTGAGGATTCGACTATGACGTAGGGCAGTTCTTTCTGCTCCTTTGTTTTTGGTGTTGGTTTGTTTGCCATGGGATTGGGACACGTCCAGGCTCGTTAAATTTGTCCTGACCTGAGGTATAGGTTCAAAACCAGATTGGAACGATTAAGCCTGAATCGCAATCGAATTACAATCAACCATCTTCATGTCTAAAGGGTCAATCAGTCAAGATTTAATTGGTTAAGGCATTTATCATTGGATTGCTCAACGATTATGAGGGGCAATTTCCTTTAACATTTGCTTGATATTGGTTGGTTAAAGAAAGAATGCCCCTTGTTTTGTCCTTTCAAGAATCAATCTTTTGGTTATGAGTGCGCTTAAGACATACATCCTGAAGCTTTATGTGGCCGGGAATACCCCCAATTCAATGCGTGCCTTGAAAACCCTTCGTGACATTCTGGAAACAGATTTTCGAGGTGTATATGCATTAAAGGTAATTGATGTATTGAAGAATCCTCAATTAGCTGAGGAGGATAAGATTCTTGCAACTCCGACACTCGCAAAGATTCTCCCACCTCCTGTAAGAAGGATTATTGGAGACCTTTCAGATCGAGAGAGGGTTCTTATAGGACTAGATTTGCTCTATGAAGAGTTGTCTGAAGAGGATTTTGCTGGGAATTCGTCATGATTGGTCTGGAGATGAGCACATAGCACCATCAGATTCTTAAGGCTCACGGTGGAGAGGGGGCTATTGATCTGTTTTTTACTAGCGTTTATTTAGAGCAAAGCAGTTATGGATTCAAAGACCAACAATGCACCTGCATCTCAAATGCAGGTGCAAAAGCTCCCTACAGGGATTGAAGGGTTTGATGATGTATGTCATGGAGGTTTG
>QCFP01000019.1 GCA_003280185.1 Prochlorococcus sp. AG-363-L02 | reverse complement strand
TGCATACCAACGAGAACGATGTTCCTGGGTAATTCCCAGTCGCAAACCAGTTGGATGGATTTTGTGTCCCATCAGTTTAATGAAATAGGGTTTCAGGAGTCGGCAGGAAGCGCCACACCAATATTGATGTGACAAGTCTGCTTTTTAATGGCAAATGCGCGCCCTTGAGCACGGGGCCTGTAACGCTTCATGGGAGGGCCCATATCAGCTGAAGCCTGAGTTATGACAAGCTTTGCTGGATCTAAGCCCAAATTATTCTCCGCATTTGCAACTGCAGATCTCAAAACCTTTGTGATAGGTCCAGTAGAGCGGTAAGGCATGAACTCAAGCATGATCAAGGCGTCACGGTATGTACGTCCACGAATTTGATCAAGAACACGACGAACTTTTGAAACGGAACCTCTTAGGAAACGTCCATGAGCCTTGGCTACTGAAGAGGTTGTAGTTGTGCTGGTCATGATATTAACGGCCTCCCTTTTTATCTTTTATGTGACCTTTAAAGGTTCTGGTAGGTGCAAATTCACCCAACTTGTGCCCAACCATTTGCTCTGTCACAAAAACTGGGATATGAGTGCGGCCATTGTGAACTGCAATAGTGTGACCAATCATCATAGGGAGAATAGTCGAGGCTCTAGACCAAGTTTTGATAACCGACTTGTCATCATCTGCATTTTGCTTTTCAATCTTGCGAAGCAAGCTGTCAGAAATAAAAGGGCCTTTTTTGAGTGAACGTCCCATGGGGTATTAAATAAAAAAAGTTGGAGTAAATGGAATCATGAGTCTCGACCACCTCGACTCCGTTTTGATGTACGACGTCGCTTCCTAAGAACAAGCCGATTACTAGGCTTATTCTTCTTCCTGGTTTTTAAGCCTAAAGCCGCTTTGCCCCATGGAGTAACAGGACCAGCACGACCAATTGGTGCACGACCCTCGCCACCTCCATGTGGATGGTCACAAGGATTCATGACACTACCTCGTACTTGAGGACGCCTACCTAGCCACCTTCGTCGTCCAGCCTTACCTAGACTAGTGTTGCGAATTTCTGAATTACCTACTTCGCCAAGAGTTGCATAACACTCTTTACGAATCAATCTGACTTCAGTTGATGGAAGCTTAAGAGCTACATAATCTCCTTCCTTAGCCATAACCTGAGCACTTGCTCCTGCAGTCCGAGCTAACTGGCCGCCTCGCCCAGGATAAAGCTCAACATTGTGAACGCTTGAGCCTAAAGGGATATCTGAGAGTGGCAAGGCATTCCCTGTTTCAAGCGGAGAACCTGATCCGGAAGAAACTACTTGACCTATAGAGATGCCAGCAGGGGCAAGTATGTAGCGCTTTTCTCCATCTAGGTAGTAAAGCAAAGCTAGTCTGGCATTCCTATGAGGGTCATAGTGAATGGCCGCTACCTTTGCTGAGACCCCATGCTTATTTCTTCGGAAATCTACTATTCGATATAACCTCTTGTGTCCTCCACCACGATGGCGACAAGTAATAACTCCCCTGTTATTTCTACCCTTTCGTCGGTGTTTTGAAACAACAAGGGATCTTTCAGGTTTACGCCCTGTTACCTCAGAAAAATCAGTAACAACTCTGGTACGAGTTCCTGGTGTATATGGTCGAAAAGAACGAATTGCCATTTGTTTTACCTCAGGACTCAGGGAAAAGTTGTATTGAGTTGCCCTCAGCAAGCCTTACTACAGCTTTCTTTACCTGAGAACGTTTTCCAGCAAAGCGTCCCATTCGCCGACTACGGCGTGGAGGGTTCATAGTGCTGATACCAACAACACGAACCTCAAAAAGCTGCTCAACTGCGGCTTTGATGTCTGGCTTTGCAGCGCGATGATCAACCTCAAAGGTGTACTGATTCAGCTCCAAAGCATTAGTTGCCTTTTCAGTAATTAAAGGTCGACGAATTACGTCTGCCAAACGATTCTTAAAGCGTTCAGTCATTGCCATACACCTCCTTAATAGTTGCGAGTGCCTGCTCACCTAGGACCAAGGAATTGGCATGAAGCAAGTCGAAGACATTTAATTGATCTGCCGCTATCAACTTAACCTTTGCGAGGTTTCGGATTGATCGTGAAATCACATCCGAAGGGTTTGAAAGAATTATTAGAACTTTTGAATCTTGGGTAATCCCAAGTCTGGTTAAGGCTTTTGTTATTTCACTTGTTTTTGGTGACTTAATGCTCTTTCCAAAGTCCTTAACAACTACAGCATCCGACATTCGTGCCATAAGAGCTGTACGCAGTGCTAAACGACGTTCCTTTCTATTCATAGCCAAACCATAACTACGGGGCTTGGGACCAAAGATTATCCCCCCACCAGGCCTCAAGGGCGTTCGAATCGATCCTTGACGTGCGCGTCCAGTACCTTTTTGCTTGTAAGGTTTACGACCTCCACCTCTTACTTCAGCTCTTGTAAGAGTACTAGCTGTCCCTTGACGTAAATGAGCTCTTTGTCGCAAAACTGCTCTATGCATTAAATCAATAGCAGTTGTCTCCTTAGCAACCTTTAATTGAATACTTGCTTTCCCAGCTTCCTTACCTTGCCAATCAAGAACAGTATATTCCATGATTACTTACCTCCCTGAGCGATCAAAGCTCCAACCCGCTTAGCAGGCCGAATATTCAATAAAGAACCAGGCTTTCCGGGGACAGAACCTTTAACTACGAGGAGATTTCGCTGATTATCAACCTGAATAATTGTTAGTCCTCTTGTTGTTATTTGCTTACCCCCATATCTTCCAGCCATCCGTTTGCCCGGATAAATGCGACCTGGTGTAGTTCCAGCACCGGTTGAACCAGGTTGTCTATGGTTCTTCGAACCATGCGTCATTGGGCCCCGACTAAAGCCATGACGTTTTTGATATCCAGCAAAACCTCTGCCCATTGTTTCACCACTGACGTCTACCTTCTGTCCTGCTTCAAAACCATCGACAGTGATGGGTGAACCAAGTTGGAAATCTCCAACATTATGAACTCGGAATTCAGCTAAATGCCTAAGGAGTGGCTGCCCCGATTTTGCTAAATGACCCTTAGAAGGCTTATTAAGTAATTTCTCACGAACATCACCAAAACCTATCTGAACTGAAGAGTATCCATCAATTTCAGAGGTCTTTAATTGAGTAATTCTGCAAGGCCCTGCTTCGATCAAGGTGACCGGAACAGCTCTGCCTTTTTCGTCAAAGAACTGGGACATTCCCAATTTCTTCCCGAGGATGCCTATAGACATTGGAGATAAAAACGCCAGCAAGAACAGCCTCAATTAAGAGAAGAGGCTTTATTGAAATGGCTGATAATTGAAATGCTTAGACCGTATTGAACTAAATGACGCCTTAATTTGACGAATCTAGTTAGCTATCGGGTTTGGCTAGCAAGTTATCAGCTGGCTGAGACTTTTCCGACACTTGTAAAAGTCAGTGAGTTTCTCGACAGTTTATAAGAGAAAATAAAATCCCTAAACTGCTCTGGCCTATGGATCCAGCGCTATCGCCGAACCTGTTTTGCTCTCTGGAGGCCCGGCTAGCGGACGGGCATAGAAAAGCAGAACAAACAAAAACCTTACACCACTGACCCGCAAAAGATGAAGTTTTGCCCACCAACTGGCAGAATTAAGTCCATATCGCAAATATATAAAAATGCCGCTTTTGCTCTCTGGGCGAAGGTTTATAAATGACCTAGAGGCCGCTGGCTGCATTGCAATCAATGTTCCTCCAGAAGGAGGCTCGGAAACACGACTGCTTAGAAGGCTGCGTGCTAGAGGCTATCGAACTCAAATAATCACAGCTAGAGGACTTGGGGATCCAGAAGCATTTCTCTTTAAATTGCATGGTGTTAGGCCTCCGCATCTTGGTCATCAAAGTGTTGGGCGTGGAGCAGCCGTAGGAGAAGTACAGGAAGTAATGCCACAACTAACAGAATTCCTGGTGAATGATTCCGCCGTTGTTCTTTGGCTTATTGAAGGGCAAGTCTTATCACCCTCTGAACTACTTGCACTCTGTGATTTATGTAATCGTGAAGCCCGTCTAAAAGTGGTAGTAGAAATGGGAGGGGCTCGCAGCCTTCAGTGGGAACCCATGCTAAATCGTCTTAATTCATAAAAACTTTTCCCAAGAGGCTTCATGACAAATGTCGCTTGGGTGGAACAAGCTATACAAAGAGGCTCTTGGGTCAAATTGATATGTGGTGCTAGCAATGAAGATCTTGCATCTATAACTGATCTTTGTGCTGTTTATGCAGTAGCTGGAGTTCACTGCATTGATGTTGCTGCTAATGAAGCTGTTGTATTAGCAGCCCGAAAAGGACTTAAGTGGGCAAGGTTAAATCATGGTGTAAACCCTTGGTTAATGGTAAGTATCAATGATGGGAAAGATATTCACTTCCGAAAAGCATATTTTGATCCTAGATATTGTCCTTTAGATTGCTATCGTCCTTGCGAAAAAATCTGTCCAACTCAAGCTATAAGACAAGAAAAAGGTGTTGAATCATCGTTATGTTATGGATGTGGTCGGTGTATTCCAAACTGTCCTTTTGGATTAATCAAAGAAAATAATTACGAGCTCAAAATTAAACATATAGGATCTCTGATAAATGCACTTAAACCTGATGCATTAGAGATTCATACTGCACCTGGTCGAATCGAGACTTTTCAACAAATACTCTCGGAAATAATGATTAGCAAGGTTCCCCTTCACCGCATTGCAGTGAGTTGTGGCTTAAATAAACAGTTCACCTCACCCGAGCAACTTGCTAAAGAACTCTGGCAGCGGCATTCCTGTCTAAGGAGCCATGGGCAACGTCCCATCTGGCAGCTCGATGGACAACCAATGAGTGGAGACCTAAACCCTCTTACAGCAAAAGTGGCTGTAAAACTTTGGGAAAAGATTCATCATCTCGCCCCACCAGGGCCACTTCAACTAGCAGGAGGGACAAATGCAAATTCCATTCAATTAATTCCTCCTACCAAAGGACCCTCTGGCATTGCCTTTGGAGGAACTGCTCGAGCCCTTCTTAAGCCTTGGCTACAGGAAGCTCAAGCAAAACAAAAAAACTTGTGGGAATGGGATGCAGGTTGGCAAGCCTCCATAGAGAAAGCTCGGACCCTTATAGGCCCCTGGCTATCTCGAAATAACCAATAACAGCAGAAACTCTTAGTCAAGATCTCATAGACCACCCTGGCAACTCTGGTCAACCAATAAACTTCTGACTTAAATAGAGGAATAACGTCTTAGTAAGAGTGGATTGACGAAGGTCACTCCTATATGTGTAACTATTTGAATACAGTAAAAGTAACTTTCGAAAGTTGCATCACTGATCATTGGGGCGTCGCCAAGCGGTAAGGCAGCGGGTTTTGGTCTCGCCATTCCTAGGTTCGAATCCTAGCGCCCCAGTTTTTTCAAATATTTAGTGAGTTATTCACAGCTATTAGTGTTTGATTTCGACGGGGTCATCCTCGACGGAATGCAGGAATACTGGTCTAGTGCGCGTCAAGCATGCCTAATGCTTCTGGAAGATCAAACAGACTCAATAACCCTCCCAAAAGAAATTCCAAACGAATTCAAATTGCTCAGACCCTTGGTTCATCACGGCTGGGAAATGGTTGTTATTGCAGCAGAACTAAAAAACACACACAGCCAAATTTACAAGAAAGGAATCCAGGAGTTCTCTCACCAGTACCCACGGTATTGCAAACAAATTCTTGCCCAGCACAGATGGAATCCATCACAGCTGCAACAAGCATTGGAAGAGGTCAGGAAAAAAGCCCTAAAACATAATCCTGAGGTCTGGTTAGCTCAGCATCAACCATTTCCTGGAGTTCTTAAGCGACTGGAATGCCTTTTATCAGAAGGGATAAATTACGTCGTACTAACTACAAAAGGAACTTTATTTACAGCTGAGCTACTGAAAAGGTATCGACTTAAGCCTTATCTACTGTATGGGCATGAAGCTGGCAGTAAGACCGAAATTCTTGTTGAGCTATCTAGAAAATACACTCTGCGCGGATTCATCGAAGATCGTAGAGCGACACTAGAAAAGACAATTGCAGTACCTCAACTGAAATCTCTACCTTGCTATTTAGCTAATTGGGGATATCTAAAACCTAATGACCATAAGGATTTACCACAAGAGATTCAACTCTTGAGCCTAAAAGACCTTGCGAACCCCTTGGCGATGTGGCCTTAGTTCGTTAGGGTACGCCTGTACTACCGAACAACTTTGCGTGAAGAGTGGCAAGCATCATCTCCTGTTGTCGCGAATCACAGAAGAAGGCTGCAATTTGCCAGCCAAGTAGCGGTCAAGGGTTCCTAATCGTTCTTAATTACCAATTGTCATGCCAGTCGAAGTAAAAACATCACAACCTTCCAATTCGAATTCACGTCAAAACGAATCAGGCTCAGGGGAAAGGGACAAAGCACTAAGCCTTGTACTCAGTCAAATCGAACGAAACTTTGGGAAAGGATCCATTATGCGATTGGGGGATGCTTCCAGGATGCGTGTGGAAACAATCTCCACCGGAGCTCTCACACTTGACCTTGCATTAGGCGGAGGGTACCCCAAAGGACGAGTGGTAGAAGTTTATGGCCCTGAAAGCTCAGGCAAGACAACCCTCACGTTGCATGCAATTGCAGAAGTACAAAAAAGAGGTGGCGTAGCAGCATTTGTCGATGCAGAACACGCTCTTGACCCCGTTTACGCGGCTTCCTTAGGGGTTGACATCGAAAACCTTCTGGTCTCTCAACCAGATACAGGCGAAATGGCACTGGAAATTGTCGACCAATTAGTTCGCTCAGCCGCCGTGGATCTAGTGGTTGTCGACTCTGTTGCAGCACTCACCCCACGATCAGAAATCGAGGGGGAAATGGGCGACCACGCCGTCGGCAGCCAAGCGCGTCTCATGAGTCAGGCAATGAGAAAAATCACTGGCAACATAGGAAAATCAGGGTGCACCGTCATTTTTCTCAACCAATTACGTCTCAAAATCGGAGTAACTTATGGAAATCCAGAGACAACAACAGGTGGCAATGCTCTGAAGTTTTACGCCTCCGTCAGACTAGATATACGTCGTATTCAAACCTTAAAACGCGGGACAGAGGAATATGGAATTAGAGCCAAAGTCAAAGTCGCAAAAAACAAAGTTGCCCCTCCTTTCCGTATTGCTGAATTCGATATCCTTTTTGGCCGTGGGATCAGCACCTTGGGCTGTTTACTAGATTTAGCAGAAGAAACAGGTGTAGTTACACGCAAAGGCGCGTGGTACAGCTATGAAAATGACAATATTGGCCAAGGACGTGATAACACAATCACATGGCTCGAAGAGAACCCGAAGTCTCGTGACCAGATTGAAATGTTAGTACGAAAAAAGTTAACTGAAGGATCAGAAGTAACAGCTAATTCGATGAGACCCTTAGCAGCAGCAGCACGAACAGCAGCTACAAAAAAAGCTTCTAACCAGGTGTCTCAAGCTGCTTAATTAAAACAACCAAAATATCCTCCGAAGAAAGTTCGCAGGTTAATGAGGCACCTATGACATTCGGCTTGTTCAACCTCTTGCGTCAGCCGGCACCCACCAACCAGCAGCTGGTCCTACAAAACGTACAACCACCCAAAGTAAAACAAGAGCACCAATACCGAACCACGCTCCACGGGTAGTAATTGAATAGAACTGATTTTTCTGCTTTTCAGTGATTGGCAGCCATGAAACGATTTTTGGAGAATCGTCCTTTCTAGGCTTGTCATTGCGAGGGGGTAACCCCTGAATAGCTCGACGACGGGCTTCTCCCATTGCCTTAAATAAAAACTTTGTACTAAGAGAGATTAGAACGTTTAATCGGGTAAAAGACGATGCAAAGGAGTCCAAGGCTCAAGAATACGCAAAAAGTCTTCTCCCCAACTTCTAGATCTCAGTCGGCCATCAAGTATTGCTAAACGACCAGAACCTTTTCTTAGAGGGGCAACTGCTAGTGGCAATAGAGACAACGCCTCTGGTAACAAGAAGTCTCGAAACCAATCTCTGCCTTGTCTTTTAAGAGATTGAACACGAGCAAAAACATAGGGAGATTCCAAACTCGCCAAAGGAAGTAAAGCAATAATCAATTGTTCGGGTAAAGGAACGCGATGGTGGTGCTGCAACCACCAAGACCATCGACAACAAAGAGCACCATTTGATTCAACAGCTGTAGTTTCATGAACAACTCTGCTCCCAAATTCCGCTGCCAATGCTGCCGTAAGTTGAAGTCTCAAGTGAAAGTCATCTAACAGAATCACAGTCAATCCCCTCCTGCCCAAAACCAAACGACGGCTCTGAGCTAACAAATGCTCGGAAAAAACTTCAGTATTAGGTCGAGGCTGACGCTTAGGTAAAAATAACTGGATAGGTTCCTGACACTTGAGCTCATTGATTGCTACTACAACAGGTGAAGGGAAAATTTCAGGAACCAATTCAGATACAAGCAATGAATTTTTGCCAGATCCACTAAAAAGGATTGTTGGCTGATCTCTTAAAAGACCTTGAAGTAAAAATAAAGGTTCGAATGGTTTAAATTTCCAAACCCAAGTCAACATTTTGTGGTCTAACTCAGCCCAAGTAGCCCATTGATCCAAGTCAATCTCTAGAACGGATTGCCATGGCTCAGGCAATTGCCCAAACCCAAAAGATAAGTCCTTGAAAGCTAAAACATCACTGTAATCAATAGGGACATGAGGGTTTAGCCGAGCTGTCGATGCAAAAAGCCTAAGGCTAATGTCTTCAAAGAAATTTAAATATGCTTTTTCTCCGGACGGATTAGCTCGACATAAACTTTCCCAATCATTTGGTTTGATTTCAATCAAAATACTTTCTCTAAGCCGCGCATTAAGAAACTCTGCTTCAGGGACTATTAGCTGTCTGCCTTGTAAGTAACCCTTTCTATAAGCATTTACAAACCCAGAAAAATCTAATAGCCATATTTGCTCTTGAGGCGGAGGGTCCAACCCTTCCCAACAACTAATCGAAAAGCCATGTCGTCGAATTCTTGGAAGCTCTAGTGTGACAAGTTTTGATCGCAATCGATTAGACACAATTATGACTGCTCCACATTGCTCCAACCCCAGTGAAACCATGAGGCCGAATAACCATTCATCTTGACTAGAAGGCTCAAGTTGAATCAGAGTGTGATCCTTACGTCGCAAACTACGTGCTACAAGACGACTAACAGTAAGGTGATGTGGCCAAGAAGAAGCATCCTGCAAAAGCAGTTGCTTCATTTTTTTATGTGCATAAGCTTCCAACATAAAAAAAGCCTAATTAATTAATAACAATGGAACATCGATAGCCATGCCTTACCAATATGCAAATCACCTCCTTTTTCAGAAAATATGAATCACAAAAAACAACCATTTCAAAACATTGGTGTTGTAGGACTAGGGCTGATAGGTGGATCCTTAGGACTTGATCTACAAGAACTTGGCTATAAGGTCTACGGGCTGGTTCATAGGCAAGAAACAGCTTCAAGAGCAAGGGAACTAGGCCTGGCAACAAAAATAAGTACTAACGAGATAATTCTAGAAAACTGTGATCTAGTAATACTCGCCCTACCTTTGGATGAATTGCTGAACCCCAAAAAAGAACTCTTAAATGCCTTGCCGAAAAAAGCAGTAATAACAGATGTGGGATCTGTAAAAGCTCCCATCTTAAAAATTTGGAGCAATTTGCATCCTCGTTTTATTGGATGCCATCCTATGGCTGGTACATCTCAAGCTGGGGTAGAAGCTGGTAAGAAAAACCTTTTCAAAGGTCGTCCTTGGGTAAGCACACCAGATTCAAAGACTGATCTTGAGGCTTTGGAATTAGTCCGTAAATTAGTTCTCAGTCTTGGTAGCAAATGGATAACTGCAGATGCCACAAATCATGATGAGGCAGTTGCACTAATATCGCATTTACCAGTTCTTATTAGTGCTGCATTAATAGAAACTGTTGGGGAGGAGAAAAACAATAACGTATATGAACTCGCCAGCAAGATTACTTCCAGCGGTTTTGCTGATACAACCAGAATTGGCGGCGGCAATCCAAAACTTGGTGCCACAATGGCATCCACTAATACCAAAGCAATTTTACAGGGATTATCCATCTATCAGCAATGTCTCGAAAAATTTGAAAAGACATTAATTAAGGAGGATTGGTTTGCTCTAGAAGAAAAACTAAGGCGTACTAAAAAAGTACGTTCAAACATTTTATCTTCTTAAAAACTCACAAGAACATTGTGAACTCTTTTCCCCTATTTTCTAACAGCTGTCTGCTCGCCATTACGGCTGATTGCGTAACCCCAGCAGTTCCTTCCCCTGGATAAATTGAATCTCCACAAAGCCAAAGACCCGGTATTGGTGTCCTACTCGCCAGTCCAAAGGGACCAAACTTACTGGGAGTCTGGCCCAGGCCACCAACTATTCCTTCTGGACGACCAGTCCATTTGGCAAAACTTCGTGGAGTTGCAAGTTCTTGATGCTCCCAGTTAGCAGAAGATATTTGTAATCTATCTTCTATAGCCCCCAAAATTCTCGCAAGTACAATCTGTTTTCGTTGCCGATAGATTTCATCAGTTAAATTTGACCAAGAAGATACATCCGTAAAGCTACTAGCAATAACTGTCGCGAATCCTTCTGGTGCACGACCATCACCTTCATAACTAATTGAAATAAATAAATCGCCTGGGTCTTGGAGTGAGAACTGAATATGTCCAAAGCATTCATCTGGAAGACATGAGCGTCTTATTGCGCCATAAAAGACTAATGCTCCTTTTGGTTTTGAGAGGGTTTTTATGTATTCAATATAAGCCTTATTATGGTTTATATCTTTCACAAGAAGTTCAGGTAAACATTGAGGTGGAAGAGTGCAGATAATATCTGAAGCATGCATATAAATTGGTTTTTTACCGGGTGATCTTAGTATATCTACTTTCCATGAGCGACCCCTTAATTGTCTTTCTATATGCATTACACGATGTCGAAGGTAAATTCGACCCCCTGATCTTTTCACAGAATCTTCCAATTTATCACTAAGCTTTTTCATCGAACCATCAAGATGCCAAAGACCTAAAGGTGCTTGAGCTATATTTAAAACAGTTGCTCCATATAGGGCTGCTGTTCTATCAGAAGTCTCTTGAGAATAAAGCTTAAGCTGTAAATCTAAAAAACGTTTCAACCGAAGATCATTTTTAGAGCCACATAACATTAATAGATCAGCAATCGATAATCTACTTAGTATCCCAAAGCCCAAATTAGCTGGACGAATTGCCTTTATTAGTTGAATAAAATCCCACGAGTCTCTCACCGGGAGGATAGGATCTCGTTTCGAAAAGTCCCAATTTGATCGATGAATATGTGCAATTAAGTTCCAAAAAGAATCAGAATCAGGAAAATGTTTTTTTCGTTCTTTTTCCCATTTAATTGGATCATGCCAAATCCTAATAGGCTCATAACCATCATCCAGGTCTACCACGCAAGCAGGATCTAGAACATGGGCCTTTGGCAATGGAATGTTTAAATGTCTAAAGATTCTCTCGTGACTACCTCCAACTTCCAAACCTGCAACCTGAGTAGCGCCAGCATCAAAAATAAAACGACCGCGAGAAAAAGTACCTGCACACCCACCTGTCTGGGAATGAGATTCAAGCAAAGTTACCGCTATGCCCTCTCTTGCCAACAAAGCAGCAGAAGTTAGGCCAGCAATACCACCTCCTATGACAATGACAGATTCATTACTCATGACAACATATTGACAAAACCCATCCAGAAAGAAAATGCCCGATCATTGGACTAATTCACTGTTCATCCAAAACGGTCCTTTTGCAGGCAATACATTAGAAAACATCTCACCCGTCTCTGGTGGTTGTATTCATCAAGCTTGGAGAATTGAATTAAGTGATGGACAAAAAATTTTCGCCAAAACAAATCATAAAGATCTTCTTAATGCTCTTGAAGTAGAAGCAAAAGGCTTAAAAGCATTAAAAAAATGGACAAACAATTCTCTAATTACAGTCCCTGAGCCTTTACTAGTAGAAGAGCTTTCTGGCACAGCAGTCTTACTTCTACCTTGGCTAGAGTTGTCAGGGGATGATCAAACAGCTCTTGGCCAGGGTCTAGCCTTAATGCACCAAAAATCTGCTAAACATAATCCTGAGAAATTTGGTTGGGAAGAAGATGGATATATTGGGAAAGGAATACAACCAGGTGGCTGGCTCGCCAATTGGGGCGAATATTTTGTAAATATGCGTTTAATACCCCAACTAAAAATCGCTTCAAAATGGGGATTAAGAATTGAAGATTATCAAGAAATACTTATAGCATTGCCTTCATTTCTAAATGAACATCAACCATCCCCCAGCATTGTTCATGGAGATCTATGGGGTGGCAACGCAGCCATTCTTCAAGATGGTCGAGGGGTTCTAATAGACCCCGCAGCTTGGTGGGCAGATAGAGAAGTGGATATTGCTATGACAAAACTTTTTGGAGGGTTTTCTAAAAAGTTCTACGCTGGGTATGAAAAGGTTTGGCCACTACCCACTTCAGCTCAAAAAAGAGTAGAAATATACAACCTATACCATCTAATCAACCACGCAAACCTATTTGGAGGCTCCTATAAAGAACAATGCCTAAGAACTCTTAAAACACTAAAAGGGTCAATAATTCACTAGAACACTATCAAACTTGAATAT
>QCFP01000018.1 GCA_003280185.1 Prochlorococcus sp. AG-363-L02 | reverse complement strand
TGCTGAACATGGAGTCATATTTTGCTCAATAACAGAGGCTGTTGCTGAATATCCCCAACTAATAGAGAAATATCTTGGCACTGTTGTTCCAATCAATGATAATTTTTTTGCTGCTTTGAATTCAGCTGTATTTTCTGACGGTTCTTTTGTATTTGTACCTAAAGGTATTGATTGCCCAATGGAACTCTCTTCCTACTTTAGAATAAACTCCGGAGATATTGGACAGTTTGAGAGGACTTTGATTATTGCCGAGGAGTCCGCATCTGTGAGCTATCTAGAGGGTTGTACAGCACCCATGTTTGATACAAATACTCTTCATGCTGCTGTTGTAGAAATTGTCGCACTTGATGATTCCTCTATTAAATATTCAACTGTCCAGAATTGGTATGCTGGCGATAAGAATGGAGTAGGTGGTATCTATAACTTTGTTACTAAGAGAGGACTTTGTAGAGGTGATCGAAGCAAAATAAGCTGGTCACAAGTTGAGACAGGATCAGCGATTACATGGAAGTACCCAAGTTGTATCCTTCAAGGAGCTGATTCGATTGGTGAGTTTTATTCTGTTGCGCTCACTAATAATTACCAAAAGGCAGATACAGGTACTAAAATGATTCATGTTGGCCCTAGAACGAGATCTACAATTGTTAGTAAAGGAATAAGCTCAGGAAACTCATCTAATAGTTATCGTGGTTTAGTGCAAATTGGAACTAAGGCTCTGCAATCAAGAAACTATAGCCAGTGTGATTCTATGTTGATTGGCGACTCAGCTGCTGCTAATACGTATCCTTATATTCGATCACAACAGCCCAATTCAAGTATTGAACATGAGGCAAGTACTTGTCGTATCTCAGAGGATCAGTTGTTTTATTTGCAAAGTAGAGGGATTGGCTTAGAAGAGGCTGTTTCTATGGTGGTAAGTGGTTTTTGTAGAGATGTATTTAACCAACTACCTATGGAATTTGCAGCAGAAGCCGATAAGCTTCTGGCTTTAAAGTTAGAAGGGTCAGTTGGGTAATTTCCTGATTCCTTTTTTCTTCAAAATCTGTTCTAAACCCGAATCTTTCTGTTGTGATTAATCCTGGCTCTGAGTCAATTCTAGAGATCTCTGATCTTCATGCTCAGGTGGATGAACAGATGATATTGAATGGTGTCACACTCACAGTAAAAAAAGGAGAGATACACGCAATAATGGGAAGAAATGGCAGTGGTAAAAGTACACTCTCGAAAGTCTTGGCAGGGCATCCTGCTTACACAGTTACTAAAGGGAAAGTTTCTTATTTAGGAGAAAATCTTCTTTCTTATGAACCAGAAGAGAGGGCTCGTTTAGGTCTTTTTCTTGGTTTTCAGTATCCAGTTGAAATTCCTGGAGTAAGCAATATGGAGTTTTTGCGCGTATCGACGAATTCAAGGCGAAAGCAGCTCGGAGAAGAGGAATTGGATACTTTTGCTTTCGAGGACTTTGTTCACTCTCGTTTGAGACTAGTCCAAATGGATCCTTCATTTCTAGAGCGGAGTGTCAATGAGGGATTTTCTGGTGGAGAGAAGAAACGGAATGAGATTTTGCAAATGGCTCTCTTGGAGCCAATACTTTCCATCCTTGACGAGACGGATTCTGGTTTAGATATTGATGCATTGAGAATAGTTGCTGGTGGTGTTAACCAACTGTCTAAGCCAGAAACAGCAACCCTTTTAATTACCCATTATCAAAGACTTCTTAATGAGATCACGCCAGATTTCGTTCATGTTATGTCTGCTGGGAGAATTGTGAGAACCGGAGGAAGTGAACTTGCACTGGAGTTGGAAGAATCTGGTTATGAGTGGGTAGAGCAAGAAAATTTGGGTAAGGGGGATGTATGAGTATGACTCTTCAAAAGTCAAAACTTTGGGAATCATTACCACTACCACAAGGCCCACTCGCTGGTCTGCAGTCAAAGGCTCGCAAATCCCTTGAGAGTATTGGCTTCCCAGTTTCCTCCGAAGAGGCTTGGCGTTTAACAGATTTAAAACTCATCGAAGAGATTTTTAATTTTTCAGCCTTGTCTAGGAGCTCGAAACTCCATCATGTTAAGGAATTTGCAATGCCATCTCCACCGAAAGATGGCTTTCGTTTGGCTCTTTATCCAGGTTTAGACCCTTTAAGTCTCGGACCTTTGCCAGATGGTTTTAGTCTTCTCGATTCTTCAGAATTAGAAAAAATCTTAGGCAGGACCTTAAAGCGTTGTGGATGTAGTCAGGACTGGCCAGTTATTTTGAATAATTCTTGTACGGATAATGTTCTTGCTTTACGTGTAAAAGGCTCTGATTTGCCCTCGTTGGAATTAGTCCTTCAGGGTTTTAGTGGAGAGTTGGCTTCGTCAAGAGTGATTTTGCTGCTTGAGGAAAATACTCAGTTAAACCTTCTTCAGGTTTGTTTGGGTTTAGATCAGTCTGCACATAGCCATTTAATTGAAATTTTTGTTGGTTGCAATGCTTCTTTGAATCATGAGTGGCTGGCATTGGGAGGAGGGGAAGCAAGTTGCTTAGCACATATAGCGATCGAGCAAGAGCCACAAAGTGAATATGCTTTAACTTGTGTTCAGCAGGGATGGAGCTTTAGTCGTTTAGAACCTTATATAGTTCAACTTGGTGGAAGAGCCAATACAAAACTGCGCGGTCTTCAAGTGGCAGACTATGGGAATCAAATATCAACAAATTCCAAAATTAGATTTGATGGTCCAGAAGGACATTTGCATCAAATTCAGAAAGGAATTGCTGCAGGGACATCACATAGTATTTTTAATGGTTCTATTGAGGTACCTCAAGCTGCACAACGAACTAATGCTGCGCAGTTAAGTAGAAATTTATTGCTATCTAATCGTGCCAGAATAGATGCAAAGCCTGAATTAAAGATTATTGCGGATGATGTCAAGTGTACTCATGGAGCAACTGTTAGCCAGTTACAAGAAGAAGAGCTTTTTTATATGCTTAGTAGAGGTATAGGGCAGACTGATGCAATAAAGATGCTATTGAAAGGTTTTTGTCAGGAGATAACTTATAGCTTGCCTATTTCGGCTGGAAGGTGGAAGGTGCTTGATCAAGTTCTCAAGAATCTAAGAGTAGAATAGTGTCCTCACAAACTCTTGCAGATAAAACACGTGGAGACTTTCCTCTCCTTAGTAAAAGTATCTCAGAAGATAAACAACTGATTTATTTAGATCATGCTGCGACTAGTCAGAAACCTTGTCAGGTAATTAATAGTTTGAATGATTACTATTGTCAGATAAATGCAAATGTGCATCGCGGTGCTCATCAACTAAGTGCCAAAGCAACTGAGGCTTTTGAAGGTTCCAGAGAAATAGTTCAAAACTTTGTTCGAGCAAGGTCCTCAAAAGAAATAATATTTACAAGAAATGCAACTGAGGGTATAAACCTAATTGCGCGTTCTTGGGGTGAACTGAATCTTAAGAAGGATGATGAGATTTTGCTAACGATTATGGAGCATCACAGTAATCTTATCCCTTGGCAGTTGTTAGCAAAACGTACTGGTTGTGTTCTTCGATATGTCAAAGTAACTTTATCAGGTGAATTTGATCTTGATGACTTTTATTCAAAATTAAATCAAAGAACAAAACTGGTTAGCTTGGTTCATATAAGTAATACTTTGGGATGTTCCAACCCTATTCAAGAAGTGGCTGACTTGGCCCATAGTTTTGGTTCCTTGGTTTTGGTGGATGCTTGTCAGAGCCTTGCGCATCAACCTGTAGATGTTAGTTCACTTGGTGTTGACTTTCTTGTGGGTTCTTCACACAAACTTTGTGGGCCTACCGGCGTAGGTTTTCTTTGGGGCCGAGAAGATCTTCTAGACAAGATGCCTCCATTCCTCGGAGGTGGCGAAATGATTCAAGATGTTTTTCTAGACCATTTCACACCGGCTGAAATACCTCATAAATTTGAGGCTGGTACTCCTCCTATCGGAGAGGCAATTGCGATGGGTTCTGCTATTCAATATTTAGAATCAATTGGACTTGAAAATATTAAAAGCTGGGAGACAATTCTTTTGGAGCACTTATTTGAAAAGCTTCAGTCAATTAACGGTCTAAATGTTTTAGGGCCAACCCCATCCAGGCAAATGATGAGAGGAGCCTTGGCGGCATTTAGTGTCGAGAATACTCACCCTAATGATATTGCAGCTCTATTAGATCTTGCTGGAATTTGTATTAGAAGTGGCCATCATTGTTGTCAACCATTGCACAGGTATTATGGTTTGTCAGGGACTGCACGTGTGAGTCTTAGTTTTACTTCTACGACTCAAGAAATTGATTGTTTTATAGATGAACTTTCCACAGCGATCTCCTTTTTGAAGAAGAATGCTTAAAGGCCCAAGTGCTTGTTGAAAAACTTCTCTGTCTCTTTTAAGACCTTGATCTTTACATTGCCATCTTTAAAGCCATGCCCTTCCTTAGGGAATTTATAGACTTCGATTGGAATCTTATTCGCTTTTAAAGCTTCTGCCATTTGAAAAGTTTGTTCCGGGGTAACTACATGATCTTTTAATCCTTGAAAAAAAATTATTGGACAATTTATTTGATTAACATTTAGCAAGGGAGAGCGCTCTTCATAAATTTTCTTTTTCTTTGGCCATTCTCCAATTAAATTATCGAGGTAAGTTTCCTCAAATCTATGTGTAGTGTTGTTGGCAAGAGAAACTAGATCACTTACTGCATATCGACAGGCTGCGGCCTTAAAGAGTTTTGAAGAACACAAGCAAGATAAGGTTGTAAAACCTCCAGCACTTCCTCCTTCTATTGCAATTAGCTCCTCATTTGCCTTGCCTAATTCAATTAATGCCTTTACTGCAGAAATACAGTCAAATACATCTACAAGTCCCCATTTGTTATTTAGTCTTTCTCTATACCTCCTTCCAAACCCTGTAGATCCACCATAATTGACATCTACAACCCCCCAGCCCTTTGATGTCCAGAACTGTATATTGAGATCAAAACCGCACGTTGCCATACCTGTTGGCCCACTATGACTTTTAACTAACAAAGGTGAGGCCTTTTTACTATTCCCAATCGGGGGGTAATACCATGCATGCGTTTGTTCTTTGTTGAATCCCTTAAACCAAAATGGCTCGGCGACACTGATTTGACTTTCCTCTAGAAATGCATCCGATGCAGGTGTATGTGTCCAAGTTTTATTTCTCAGATCAATTTCTAATAAACCAACACTAGTTTTTCTACCTTTTGCAATTGCGACAGCTTTTTCTTCCTGAGAGTTCAACCCTGAGATATCATTAAATGGTTGCTCAATATTAGAAACAGTTCCATTTTTATTTATCAACTTTATATGCCATTGGCCTTCTTGACATACTAATACAAGGATACCATTATTGGCTATTGCTGTTGTTCTCATTCCATTAACCCATTGAGGCATTGCGGTTTCAGCCTCCATCGGGGATAAGGAAGTCCAATTTGAATATTCCTTTTTGACTTGATCTGAATTTGACTTGATTAAGTTCCACCATCCAGAGCTGTCTTCGCTTATTAAGATCTCATGATCCCCAGTCCAAATTGGTTGGAAGACAGATATTTTATGTGCTTCATTCGAGTGCGTTCCTTTTAAAAATTTTTTATTAGTAATGACTTCTGAATTATTCAATTCTCCCAACCAAAGTTGACTGGCATCCCAAGGCATAAGAGGTCTTTGCCACTCTACCCAAACTAGTTGATCTTCCTTAGGGCTTAATGCTAAATAACCAGCAAAATCTTTTGGTTCATGAATGATATTCGGAGTTTGATTCTCTTTGTCAAGTGAAAGGCTGACTATGAAATCTTTACCATCCTTTTCCATAATTCCTAACCAAAGATTTTCCGTAAGTGTTATGACTCCACCGGCTAGTGAGATGTTGCTGGGTTTGCTAAGCCTTAAGGCATGACCTTTTTTACATAACCAATTGTTTGATTTGTTTTGATTTGTATCTAGTAGCCCTAGCCAACTCTGTTTCCAGATGCAACCGTCTTGATCGTCAACCCAAGTGATAATTAATTCGTTCCCTTTTTTAGCCTGTGCAAGCACCCCCCCTCCATAACCATGAATCCGACTTCTTAAGTTGATTGGTTTTTCTGTTAGCTCCTGAGGAACTTGTTTTGGATTTCCAAAACGCCTTATTAATGCAGTAGTTCGTCCTCCTTCTGTTGGGCGCTGTTCTAGCCATAAAACCCATTCACCAATTACGTGTGGCTCTTTTAATTCTTTTGCTTTGCTCGCAGCAAGCTCTGCTGATAGTCCTAGAGGCCTTTTTTTACTGTTCATGAAATGCTGATTGCTGAATTGTGCTAATCAATGCTTAAGATCTTGTTCTGATGCACAGGGGTTGTTTTGTCTAGAAGCTTTGCTCAATTGGCTCGACATGCCGGGAAAGCGAAGGCTTCGATCCTTGTTGAAAAAGAGCCCTTGGAAAGCCCCCCCTTAGAGATACATACTCTTGGCGATAATCAATTACGCAAGTCTGCCAAAAGGATAAGCAAGGTTGATGAATCAGTGAGAGAAGTTGTTAGAGACATGCTTAGGAGCATGTATACGGCTAAGGGTATTGGCTTGGCTGCTCCACAGGTAGGAATTCAGCAGCAGTTGTTAGTGATTGATATTGAACATGAAACGCCTTCAACACCACCAATAGTATTAATTAATCCCGAAATTATTACATCTAGTGCAACTGTGGAAACTTATGAGGAGGGTTGTTTGAGTATTCCAGGGGTTTATCTTGATGTAGTGCGACCAGCTTCCATAAAAGTAAGTTTTCGCGATGAGATGGGCCGTCCGAGGAAAATGAACGCAGATGGTCTTTTAGGGAGAGTAATCCAACATGAGATGGACCATTTAAAGGGAGTTCTCTTTGTTGATCGTGTAACTGATAAGGATGGCCTGACTAAAGAACTGGATGATCATGGATTTAGTGCACAGCATGTGACCCCGATAAGTGCGTGATTACTTCATTTATATTTACTTGGTTTGCCCTTGTTTTACGGTTGCTTAAACGTAATTTATTTTCTTATCGTGACAAGGCCTTCCCAAGTATTCATGCTTGGATTTTTAGAAGTTTTCAAAAGGTTTTTTGTATTCATTTGAGTGATAGCCACTTAAAAAGTTTCTAGTAGCTTCGTTCTTTGCCTAATTAGGAAGCCATCTTGCTAAATTCGTATGCTTCCAAGAGCTTTTTATGACCCAGGTAACAGTCGGCGAAAATGAGGGAATTGAATCTGCGCTGCGGCGCTTTAAGAGGCAGGTCTCTAAAGCAGGAATTTTTGCTGATTTAAAGCGTCTTCGCCATCATGAGACTCCAATAGAGAAATACAAGCGAAAGGCTCAACAAAGAAGACGTAGGCGGTGATTCAATAAGCTAGTCATGCTTTTTGGTGAGCTGGTTAAAAGGTCTTGTGCAACCTTGTCTTAAATCAATTGATGAGCTTCATGGTCCTTTTAGAGAGTATCAAGCTATCAAGTGGATACCTTTCCGATTAGTTTGCTTTCTTTTAAGTAGCTATAGCTCTTCCCCCTTAACCCCCAAGAGCTTGTTTTTGCTATGACCAACGAAACAATTTTTGGCAGAATCCTTTCCGGAGCAATTCCTTGTGATGAGGTTTATAGTGATGAAAAATGTTTGGCGTTTCGTGATATTGAGCCTCAGGCTCCTGTTCATGTTTTAGTGATACCCAGAAAGCCCCTTCCTAGTCTTAAGGAGGCATTGCCAGAGGATGCTGAGCTTTTGGGGCATTTGATTTTGGTCGCAAATCTTGTTGCTAAGCAAGAAGGGCTAGAGGATTGGAGGACAGTTATTAATTGTGGGGAAGGTGCAGGTCAGACTGTTTTTCATCTGCATGTTCATTTAATTGGCGGCCGTCCTTTAACGTGGCCTCCTGGCTAACCTCTCGAAATGTCTATATCTAAGAGTGCTTCAATTCCAAAACCTTTCCAAGGTTTTAGGCAACAGCTTGGAAAGCTGCGAAGACTTGCTCAACCCTATTTCCTTCCTGTTGAGGAGACAAGTGCTTGGCAGTTTTTGTTGCTGATATTTTCCTTGTTGACGGTTGTTGTTGGCCTGACATTATTCCTTTTGACAGCGTTAGTGTCTGGCCTCGGCTCATTTGCGCCTGAATTTCAAGGAAGATTTTTACCTGGTGTACCCGAAAAGGTTTTGGGGGTTTGGAGCAGTCCGGCGGGCTCAATTATTACTATTCTTATGCTTGGGGGCATTCTTTGCTTTGCTTTGTCCCGTACAAAATTAAGAGGCGGTAGATGGGTCCCTTGGGTAATCCTCGGGAGCATTTTGTTGCTAATTCTTGTGATAAATGGCATCAATGTAGGAATTAGCTTTGTAGCTAGAAATGTTGAAAATGCTCTTGTAGGCTATGACCAAGATGGCTTTTGGAAAGTAGTAGCGATTTATGCTTTTTGCCTTGTTCTTGCTTTACCTATTCGAGCTTTACAAAGTTATTTGGTCCCGCGTTTAGGCCTTTTATGGAGAAAGTGGTTAAGCGGCAGAATGCTTAATCGTTATATGAGTAATCGTGCATATTATTTGTTGACGCCTAATGACGAGGAAGCCGAGGAAATTGATAATCCAGACCAAAGAATTTCTCAAGATACGGCAAGTTTTACTAGTACTAGCCTAAGCGTTACTGTAGAAATATTAGCTGCATTACTCACTTTTTTTAGTTTTATTATTGTCCTTTGGAGTATTAGTTCAAAACTTGCTTTATGGCTTTTGATTTATTCGTTTGGGGGAACTGCATTAGTTATATTTGCAAGTCGAAAGCTGGTTGCGCTTAACAATCAGCAGTTGAGACTTGAGGCTGATTTTCGCTATGGCTTGGTTCATATTCGGGACAATGCGGAGTCTATTGCTTTTTATAGAGGTGAAAAACAAGAAGCGAAAGAAGCTCAAAGAAGACTGAATGGTGCAATTGATAACTACAATAAATTGATTGTATGGGAGGCTCTTATTAGTGTTATCCAGCGTTCATATGATTATTTCTCAAGGTTTTTACCTTGGTTAGTGATTGCACCGATTTATTTTGCAAGACAAGTTGACTTTGGAGTCTTTGGACAGGCATTCATAGCGTTTAGTCAGGTTTTGGGATCTGTGAGTTATATAGTAAATAATATAGATCGATTAGCTGCCTTTTCTGCTTCGATTAGTAGATTAGAAGCGTTCCAAGGGAAAGTTGAGGAGATAAGCTCTGATTTGACTAATGTGGATACTGATAATGCTCTTCAGAGTGAGTCAATTGTATTGAAAAATATAGAGTTAGTTCCTCCTCAAAGTGAACGTTGCCTGATTAAAGATTTATCACTTGAAGTTGGCCGTGAGCAGAAGGTTTTAGTTGTAGGCCCTAGTGGTTGTGGTAAAACCTCATTTCTTAGATTGGTCAGTGGGCTTTGGCCACCTTATAAAGGAGAAGTGCAAAGGCCTTCTCTATCAGAGCTATTATTTATACCTCAGAAGCCATATATGATTCTTGGAACTCTTAGAGAACAATTATGTTATCCCCAAGATGCCAGTCGATTTAGTAATCAACATCTTAGGTCTGTTTTAGCAGAAGTTAGATTGCCAGAAATTAATGATCGCTATCCAGATTTTGATGTTAAACAGGATTGGCAAAGATTGCTATCTCTAGGGGAACAGCAAAGGTTAGCCTTTGCAAGACTGCTTTTAAATTCCCCAAGCTTTGTAGTTCTTGATGAGGCTACCAGTGCTTTAGACGTTAGTACTGAAAGGCATTTATATAAGCTTCTTTCGAATCGTGAAATGGCATTTGTGAGTGTTGGCCATAGGCCTACACTTAGGGATTTTCACGATACTGTCTTAGAACTCGATGGTTATGGTGGTTGGGAGCTCTTCCCGGCCTCTGGCTATAACTTCAACATTGATAACCCCTTACAAAATGACCCAATCAAGTGATTCAAAAGAACATGCTAATGGCAAAGAACCATTGGAAGACTCAAATGTAGAGGCACCAGACTCAGCCCCAAGTGCCACAACCGACGACATTCCAGCCTTTGGATGGAGTGCCTATGCAGAAAGAGTAAATGGCCGTTTCGCAATGCTTGGTCTTGTTAGTGTTTTGATGATTGAAGTCTTGAGTGGTCAAGCTTTTCTTCATTGGGCAGGCTTTTTGCGCTGATCATTTAACTTTTGATTTGAATTAGGTCAATATCCCACCTTCCATTGCGACTAACTTGTACTGCCAAGACTCTTCCTTCTGCATCTATAGAAACTTGTTTTGGTACTCCTTGTGGAATGATTTCTAACTTTTGAATAGTTCCTAATCTTCGTCGATAAATCAAAAGTTCTGTTTTTGATCCACGTTGTCTTATTAGTGCCATTCGTTCTCCATCAGAATTAATACTTATACTGATGACTTGTGCATCAAATTTGTTGGCGCCTGGCAAGGCAATTTTTTTCCCATTTCTTATATTTATTAATTCAATAATTTCTTTACCCTGTTTATTAGCTAGTGTGACCAATAAATCATTCCCAAGAGATGGTTCCCTATGAGTTGTAGCTGTTTTTAGCAGTAAACTATTTATAATTGGAATTGGCCTCAGTAATGCTTTACTACATGAGCTAATGCTTAGCAGTATTGTTGCACTTATTAAGAAACGAGAAACCCTCATTTATTTAGTATTTGAATTACTTAAAGATCTATTTTTGGAAATATCAGGGCTAAGAAAATGCCTTAGGTCAAACACTTCGACCTTCCATTTACCTTGATGTGCGAGTTGTATGGCTAAGGTGCTTGCATCAGGTGAGAGATTGACTCGAATAGGAGTCCTTTCCCCGATAAGGGGAAAGGAATAAAGCTTTCCTGTTAAACGATCTTCTATTGTTACCAAGCGACGATTTCCTCGTTGAATGATGACGGCTAAATAACGTCCACTCCAGCTGAGTGAAGGTGAGCTATGTGGTTGGTTTCTAGAAAAATGTCTTAAAGAATGAATTTGACCACTTTTAATATCGCGTAGCTGGATAGTTGGTCGGCCGAGTTTATCAATGATGAAAGCGAGCTTCTCGCCGTTGCCACTTAATGCTGGTTCCTGTTTGCTTTGGATGAAACCATCGCTAATTGAACCTTCTAAAGAGGATGTGCAGCTAGAAAGTCCAAAGCTGAGGACAAATGAGATTAAAAACTTTCCTCTTTTGTGGAAATAATTAATCGTCAAAGCGAGCATTGTTATCCCTTGGCTTAGAGGGACGAGGTGTTTTTCTTGGAGAAGGACGTTTTGAATAGCCGCTACCAGATTGACCTCTGTTTTCTCTATCGGAGTTTTGGTTTTGGGGTGCTACTGATCTTGGCCTACTTTGAGTGAATGCAGCGTCTTCTGGTTCTGGTCTTATAGGAGACCCTTGAGGCCCTCTTCTTCTTCCCATCGCTGAGGAATTCTCGTTCTGAAGTGTTGATGATTGTGTTTTTTGCTCGAAAGACTCCCCACGGTTTCTTTGAGGGTTTGCAGATGGGCGACTCCCTCGCCTTTGAGATTGCCTTGCATTACGTCGTTCTCCAAATGTTTCTTGGCTTAACCTTTCATCCCCACCTCTGAATCTCGACATACGCCTAGATCGCTCAGTGCTTTCACTCCAGTTGTTTGCCTGACTGCTCCCTCTGTTATTTCTGATTCTGCTTGCTGCTTCTTCAGGAATGGCTACTCGTGATGTTCTTCTCGAGCGGTATGAATCTTCCTCTCTTTCATCAGATTGAGCAGCACCTTGGCCAGTGAAGCGTCGTTTGACACGACTGGGCTCGTCAAATCTTTCATACGGTTCAAATGATTCGTCCCAACCCTCAGAATTTCTTGAGCCAGGCATTGATGTAGGGAGTGGGTCTTCATCAAAATATGAAGATCTCCTGGCTTGGTCTGCGGCGATGCCTCTTAGGCGAACACTTTCGTAACCGAAAAAGACTGTTGTTCCAGCAAGAAGGAATTGTCCAAATTGCAGAATAGGATCTAATCGCCAGCCTTGAAAAAATAGAATCCCACCACAAAGTAGACCTATAGCAGCAAAAAAGACATCGTAATCTCGTGCTAATGCTGGCTTCCATGAGCGCATGAAATAAAGGCCAGCACCACATACCGCCAGCACTATGCCGACTATGCTTGCCCAATTAAGACTGGCATTGACCAATGTTTGGCCCCCTAAAAAAGTACGTAAGGCAGGGTTCTAAACCTCCCTATTGCTTATAAGTTTAAGAACTGCGCTAGTAGTTCTCAAGGGGGCTTTCTTTATAGGGTTTTTTTGCCTATCTTGAGACTTGATCTTTTTGGCTTACCCAAATAAGTGCACTAGCGGCTGGGACAAGAAGAACTATCGCGCCGACTAGGCTTAGCAAGAGGTTTATTAGAGAAGGTGTCATGGCAGTGGTTTACTTGGGCAAGACCAAACCAATCCTAAAGATAGAAGTGCACTTTTCTACGATTAATTAACGGATCTTTTTGAGCTTTGTGACTCCCTTCATCCTCCAAGGTCTTCCAATGTTGCATGTAGTCCTTGGTATTGCCTTGGCTATTTGGACTTTGACCTTCTTAGTGAGAATTGTTATGACTTGGTATCCACAGGTCAATCTCAGTAAGGGCTTTTGGCCCTTGATTGGATTGCCAACAGAGCCTTTTTTGGCTCTTACAAGAAGAATTGTTCCTCCAATTGGTGGTGTAGATGTTACGCCGGTTATTTGGTTGGGCTTAGTAAGCTTGGCTAGGGAATTATTGGTAGGGCAGCAAGGAGTCTTGTCGCAAATTTTGTTGGGGAAATAGTGTTTGTCTTCGATTAAGGAAGCATCTCCTGCTCAACGAATTTAGTGTGCACATCTCCTTTGAGGAATTCATCCCGATTGAGTAAAACCAGATGAAAGTCAATAGTTGTTGGAATTCCAGTAACAGCACATTCGTTTAGTGCGCGTTGCATTCTCTTTAGTGCTGTTTCTCTATCGTGACCCCAAACAATTACTTTCCCAATGAGAGAGTCATAAAAGGGTGGAATCTCATAACCCGTATAAACGTGACTATCAACTCGCACTCCTGGACCTCCTGGGGGAAGCCAACCAGTTATTCGACCAGGTGAAGGGCGGAAGTTGTGAGACGAGTCTTCAGCATTGATGCGACATTCAATTGCATGGCCGTTTAGGTTTACATCCGATTGTTTGAAACTGATTGCTTCATCGCCAGCGATTCTGAGCTGCTCAGCGATCAGGTCAATGCCAGTAACCATTTCTGTGACAGGGTGCTCTACTTGAATGCGCGTATTCATTTCCATGAAATAGAAATTGCCGTTGCGGTCAAGTAGGAATTCCACAGTGCCAGCACCTTCGTAATTAATACTCTTAGCTGCAGAAACAGCTGCGTTGCCCATACGAAGCCTTAGTTCAGGGTCAAGTGCTGGACTAGGTGATTCCTCTAGAAGCTTCTGATGTCTTCTTTGGATTGAGCAATCACGTTCACCTAAATGCACCACGTTGCCATGTCTATCTGCGAGAACCTGAACTTCTACGTGTCTTGGCCGGTCAATGAATTTTTCCATATATAGGCCAGAATTCCCAAAGGCAGCTTCTGCTTCGCCCTGTGCAGCTTTATAAAGGTTTTCAAGTTGTTCTGGTTTGTTTACAAGTCTCATTCCTCTTCCACCCCCACCAGCAGTGGCTTTAATCATTACGGGATATCCCATCCCTTTAGCCAATTCAGCAGCTTCTTCTGGACTTTTTAATAACCCTTTGCTGCCTGGAACAGTTGGAACGCCGACGTTTTGCATAGTTGCTTTTGCTGTCGACTTGTCACCCATTGAACGAATTGATTCAGGAGAAGGTC
>QCFP01000017.1 GCA_003280185.1 Prochlorococcus sp. AG-363-L02 | reverse complement strand
TCAGTTGCTGCCCTTAAAGGAGTTCCTCGAAACTTGCAATCTCGTTGCACAGTCGTTGGGGACTTAATGGCCGATCTTTCAACTTCGCCAAGAGCGAAAGCATCCTTGCCAAAAGGTGAATGGATTGCCTTAATGCCTGGGTCTAAAAAAAGCAAACTTTGTGTTGGAGTTCCTTTTCTTTTAGAGGTGGCTGATCATCTGTCATCCCTTAGACCAGGTTGTAATTTTTTGTTGCCTATTGCTCCTACTACAAGCCTGGAAGAGATCCAAAGACTTTCAACTCCAACTAATCCTATTACTGCGTTCTATTCATCAAGAATTGATTCCGTCCGGCCAAGTTTAGCCTCCTCTCTAGGCAGAAGAATCTTTACCGTTGCTGGTACCGAAATCTTTTTGGAGGAAGAGCAACCTGCCTATGGTTCGTTGAGTCAGTGCGATTTAGCTCTCACAACAGTCGGCGCAAATACGGCTGAACTAGGCGCTCTCTCTGTCCCTATGATTGTAATTCTGCCTACGCAGCATTTAGCTGTGATGCAGGCTTGGGATGGCTTCCTGGGGCTCTTAGGTAGGCTTCCAGGACTTAAATGGTGTATTGGTGCGCTTTTAAGTTTTTGGCGATTAAGTCGAAGGGGGTTTTTAGCTTGGCCAAATATTTCTGCCTCTCGAATGGTTGTTCCTGAAAGAATAGGCAGAATTACACCTCGATTAATAGCGGAAGAGGCGGCAGCTTGGCTTGCTTCTCCGGAAAGGCTTTCTGGACAAAGGGAGGATCTGAGAAGCCTGAGAGGGAAGCCTGGCGCAGTTAAAGCGTTAACTAATGAGGTTTGTAGTTTTTTGCCTGAAACTTATAGGGAAGATTAATGTTCATGGAAATCTAATCTTTTGAAATTTAAGTTATTTAATTAATTTGGTTAGAAAAAGATTTTTAACTTTGAAAGCATTCAATCTTTCATGCAAGAGTGGAAATTGGTTTAAGGTTATTCTTATTCTTAAATCAAATCTTCTAGTTAGAAAATCTTTTAACTAAAGGAGTATAATCCTGGCCTTAGAATAACGAGAAATAATGGTTAATTCATCACCATCATTTTACTCACCATGGGTCTTCAAATTCATTTACTCTAGACCTTTGCTTAGGTTTATTTGCTTTTGTATTCTTGTCGCTGTTAAAGTCCAAAGGCTCAACATCTAAAAGATCTTCATTACTTCTAATTTCTCTTTCAGAAGGAGATTTTCTTTGTTGATCCTTTTCATCTTGAGGCGACCGACTTTTTGATTGAAAGCCATCATCTAAGAATTGGCTCTCCTCTTCATAAATCTCGTAGCCAGATTGTGTTCTAGTTGGTGGCATTTCATCTAAATATCTTTGCTGAAAACGTGTCTCTTCAATTGGCCTGTTGAGTTCTACATATTCCAGCTCCTCCTCTGGTTGAAAAGCTTGTGAAGTTGAAGCTTCAATCCTTAGCTGCTCATCATCATTTGCTTGACCAGAAGAAAGTTGGTTTTCGACAGGAACTAGGTTGACTCTATATCTTTCTCTTTCTTGTTCTTCCCAACTTGATCCACCAACTCCAAGCTTTTCTAAAACACCACTGTTTAGTTGCTTTAGCTTTTCTTCTGCTCCCTCATAAACAATTATTCGGTCTGTGCCGCTACTTACAATTTCTTCTACTGGTATCTCCCATGTGCTCAGGACACCTTCTCCCAAAAGGGGAACCCCTAAAGCTCCCATTACTAGTGTAGTGAGTTCTCCAGTCTCAATGTCAAAGGCGAATCCCAGCACTCTGCCTAGTTGTTCTCCTGATTCAGTTATCACCTGGCAATTGATGACTCGGCTAAAACGTTCTGGAGTAAAGCCTTCGCTTAAAGAGTCAGCTGAATCAACGAGAATTACATCTCCGACTTGCTTAATTTGCTCAAGAGGCATCCAGCGCGGAAGACCTGGAAGGAACCTGGTTAGGGGATTATCACGCAAACCAAGTGCTATTACTTCTCTGCGATCAATATCGACTACAACCTCACCAACTACTCCAAGCCGTCTACCCGTGTCACGTGTAATGACCTGCGTCCCCATTAACTCTGATCTAAGCCAGAGGCGGTCACTAGGCACTGTTGCTAGAGGATCATTAGAGGGCTGGGTTGTGGTCAAAGGCAGAAATTTCGAAGGGGAGGTATTAGCTTATTGGATCATTGGCTGGGTTCAGAGGCTTTCTAAAGCATTCTCAAGCAGCCTGTGGCAAACCAACTACTTGTGTATTGGCCCCTCTAGCTTGTGTTACTCCAATGGTGCGATTTGATGCTCCAATCATGGGACGACGATGACTTACAACAAGAAACTGAGCCTCTTCAGCTTGGCGAGATATTAGTGAAGCTAGTCGCTCTACGTTGATACCATCAAGAAAACTATCTACTTCATCAAGGGCATAAAATGGTGATGGCCTAAATCTTTGCAGCGCAAATAAAAAGCTCAGAGCTGTTAGAGATTTTTCTCCACCTGACATTGCTGCCAATCGCCTAACAGTTTTCCCTTTTGGATGGGCTACTAGCGTTAAACCCCCCTCTAAAGGATCTTCACGGTTTTCTAATTGGAGGTGACCATCACCATCCGAAAGGTTTGCGAAGATTTCCCGAAAATGCTTGTCTACAGCATCAAAAGCTTCCATAAATGCCTCCTGTCGGAGAGTCGCAACATTTTCTATTCGAAGAAGCAATTCTGCTCTTTCTTGACTTAAGACTTCTAATTTTTCCCCAAGATCAGCTAGACGATTTTCAAGTTCTTCCAGTTCTTCAAGTGCAAGCATATTGACTGGTTCTAGCTCTTCTATATGGCTCTGAATTTTTTGTATTTGACTTCTAAATTCATCTAAGCTGATTTCTCTAATTTCATTAGGCACTTCAGGAAATTTCTCTGGCAGTTCTTTGCGAAGTTCTTTTACTCTTATCTCACCATTTCTTAATTCTTCCTTCAGGGAAATTAAATCATCTTTTAGGCGTTGAAGATTCCATTTTGCTTCTTGCAATTCCTCACGTTTAGAGGCTAGTTCAGTTTCAGCTAAATCTCTTGACCTGCGCTGTTCCCCTAGCCTTTCATGCAAATACTTTTGTTCTTCTTCAAGCTTTTTTCGTCGATCAAAAAGAGTTTTTTGTTGGTCTTTCCATTGAATATGAGCTTTGGAAAGATTTTGGATTGCTTCTTTTAGCCTATTTTCTTCTTTATCAAGAGTTTGTTTTTGATCTTTAAACCTTTCCAAATTAAGTTGACGAAGCCTCTCTTTGTTTATCAACTCATCTCTTTCTTTCCTTACACTTGTTAGAGAAGCATCAGCTTCTTGAAGCTCCAGCTCAAGTTTTTGCCATGTTTCAGCACTACCCTTTGGTTTTATTAAATGTTCATCCTGGTTGATCTTCTCGAATTCAGCAAGAAGAGGCTTTAATTGTATTTTTATTTGCTTGAGTCGAGCTTCTTGTTTCATTTTTTCTGCTTGGAGATTAGTTAACCTCTCAGATGTTTTGCGATTTCGCTCAATAACAGGAGCATTAGCCTTTAGAGCAGTTGCTCGCTCAGCATCTAGACCTGCCTGTCTTTGTTCTAGTTTTCTTAGTAAAGGTCTTAAATGATTTAGCTCTTGATTCTGATGGGCTTCTTTCTGGTGAGATGCCACTAGTGTTTCCCCTAGTTCAAGTAGCCTTTTCCTTAATGGTGCTGCTTCATCTTTATCTTGAGTAGTCCCAAATGAGAGACCATTGCCTTTGCGTGAGAAGCTCCCTCCAGTCATAGCACCACTTTTTTCAAGTAGTTCTCCATCCAAAGTTACGGAACGATTTTTCCCAAGTTCCTGCCTAGCAGAAGATAATTCTTTGAAAACTAGAGTTTCGCCAAATACGTATGAGAAGACATCTTCGTAAACTGAATCGAAGCGTACAAGATCAACTGCTTTCCCAATCAGACCTTCAGGGTTTTTAGAAGAGTTGACTTGTTTTGTTCTTAATAGTGCTTTGTTAGAACTTGTTCCAGCTTTTCTTATTCGATTGAGTGGTAAGAATGTAAGCCTTCCTGCACGATTCTTTTTGAGGATTTCGATAGCCTTTGCTGCTATGTGATCGTTTTCTACAACAACTTGACCTAACCTGGCTCCGGCAGCGACTTCAAGAGCTAACCGATGAATTTCATCTACTTCTCCTAACTGAGAGACTGGACCATGAATTCCTTCTAAACCGTTCTTTAAAAGTAATTGCAAAGCACTGGTACCACGACTTTCGTGAAGTGCTTCCGATCGACTTTCTATCCGCGCTATATCTTTCTCGATCTTGGATTTTTCGTTTTCAAGTCTTATCCGAGTTCTTTGCTGTATTTCTAAATTTTCAACTTTTTCTGAAAGTTGTTTCTTTTGACTAGAAATTTTTTCTAGTAGCTCTGCCCATTCAGTTTCTAGAAGATCTAAGTGTTTATGTACTTGCTGATTTTCTTCCTGATCTCTTTTTTGGTCAAATTCAAGTTCTGTTTCTCTATATTGATCTTGGATTATTCGCTCTTGGAGTGTTTGTTGTTCTTCTTGTAAAGGAAAAATTTCTTTTTGGAGACTCTGCCGACGCTCGCTGCGCAATTGTTGGGTTTTGAGTAATTCACCTGATTTTCCTGCTACATCTCCAAGCCTTCGCCGAGAAACTTCAACAGCTGCTAGAGCAGACTTGCAACGTGCTTCTACTTCCTCAAGCTCTTTAGGTGCAGACGACTTGCTGGCATGGTTATTTTCATCCAAAAGGTTTTGTCGCCGGTGTCCAAGTTCATGCCGAAGCCTTTGAAGGCCTTGACCTTCCTCTTTATGTTGTGTCGCTTGACGATCTAGTTCACGAGATTGTGTATCTAGACCAGCCAGCTCAGCTTGAACTTTTATTAGTTGATCTTCACCAAGAGCCTTAACATTTTCTTGGAGTAACTTTAGTTGATTTGCAGCAAGGGTTAACTTTCCCTCCTCAGCAGAAATATTCTTTGCATCTTTGCTTTCTTTTAGGATTAATTCCTTTTGTTTATTTTGAAGAACAACTAAACTTTTTTCTTCGGCTTCAAAAGAAAGTATTTGTTCATGCTGCCGAGCAATTAAAAACTTCTCTTTGAGTTCTTGATATTTGCGAGCTTTAGCGCAATCTCTTTCTAGTTTTTGTTTGCCGACTATCAATTCTTGTTCAACTATTCGACATCGATCCTCTTTTTCTTGTACAGCATCAAGTTTTTTACGACTTTGTTCTATACGGTTGTCGAAAAGAGCTATACCTGCCAGTTCGTCTATAAGCCCACGTCTATCGCGGTTACTCATGGAGACAATTCTTGTGACATCTCCTTGCATTACTACATTGCTTCCCTCGGGATCAATACGAAGTCTTCTTAGTTGAGTTTGAAGTTGTTGTAGAGAGCAGGGCTCGTCATCGCAGGTATAGCTCGAACTATATGAGCCGCCTGGCATAACTCGCAATCGTCTGGAGACAGTCCATTCTTTCTGTCCCTTTTTAATCCAAGGCCCATCCTTAGGAGCCTCTAATCCTTCTTCGGCTAAATCTGGCTGCCAATCAGTGAGATCAAATCGAACACTTACCAGGGTTTCTGCTGATTTGCCATCACGTAAAACATTGCTATTCACAAGGTCAGGCAGTCTATCGGCTCTCATTCCTCTGCTTGTTGCTAACCCAAGGCAGAAGAGGACTCCATCTAGAATATTGCTCTTGCCTGATCCATTCGGACCAGTAACCACAGTGAAATTTTCCTCGAGGGGTATGGTCATTGACCCCCCGAAGGATTTGAAATTCGTTAGCCCGACTTGATTTATGTAAACCAACAGGACTCAGCCTGTGAGCTTTCGAAGATTAGCGAACTTTTCGAGAAACTCAAGACTGAACATTGTTGTTAGGGGAGATCTTGTGTTGTGGTTGATAGGCGACTAATTATTTTGTCAATTTCCAGAAACCCTTGCCATTCCTTGCCTTCCAGATAAATCCTGAGAGGCTTAGATCTATCATTTGGCAGAAATCCCTTGTAAATACCTGTAAGGAATCGTTTTGCTTTCCCTCGACCTCCTGAAACCACACTTTCATCTATGTCTAGCCACTTGAGATTATGGGATGGCAGAAGAGTGCATTGAACGTACTGAGATTCTTTTGAAGGGAGGGTTTTCAGTCGCCAACTGCGACAACTTGTGCCATCTTCGAGGAGAAGATCAAAGTGTCTTCCAATTGGATCATTGGGATCTTCCAGGTGCTCTAGAATCACCCACCTATTTGATTTGGTAATCATTAGGAATTTGCGGAAATAAATTTTTCAATATATTGATTCAAATATATAAGATTTCCTTTTCTTTTGTAATTAACCTTGTAAGTGTAATTTGCTAAAAGAAAACGCATTGTTTTTGCTATTGCAAGCTTAAAGGGGTAATTAGAGGAGCTAAGTAATCAAGAAAAGGTGATTTATCTTGTAGATTAGCTTCTTGATTAAGCTAAAGTCAATACATCATAATGGTTATTCTAAGCCAATAGATTTGGTGATGAGAATTACTTCAGATTCCTCTTTTCTCTATTGACTCCATTGGAATAGGAGACTTTTTTGTTAATGTAATTGCAATAGCCCTTGAGTTAATTCGCTTAGCGTAAATATGTCTTCATATACTTGAATTGTTGTTATAAGCTTTTTCACTCTAAAGGGGACATTAAGCAATGGTTCTATGGGGTAATTTATTCTCACAATTAATAGACTCTGGAAGAGCTCTTTTAAGCAAGTAAGAGAATTTAAAAAATTTCACCTAAAACCTAGGTGAGTGAGACAAGCAAATATAAAAATTTAATCAACAACCTCGTGCGGAGGTCCTTGATAAAAATAAAGACAGCTCTGGATTAATTCTTAGAAGTTGATTTAATGCGTTCCCCTTAGGTTTTCGAGGGCTTGGTAAACCACAATGCAATAGCTAGAAGTCCTGCAGCACCAGCAAAAGCGACCCCCATCTGTTGATTCGTGTTAGGCAGCATGCTTGAAGCAAAAAACAGTGCAGACAATCCGACTTCCATGAGTGATATTGGGTTAGTTCTGCAAACTTTTAGCACTAGAGGTATTTCTTTGGCGATAAGCTTGAAGATAAATGAACTTTTCACTTAGTTTCATCGGTAGCCCATGGACTTGCTTCTTAGGGGAACTTAACGCCTCTATTTGAGTCAAGAACTATTGTTTTGTCTTGGAAGCAAAACGAAAGCAAGGGGTTTCTTTGTTGCAAATATCTCTCTAGGCTTTGAATAATCAAATGGATCAAATGGAATCTACGAATTCCTCACCGCTAGATCCTCAGGCCTCAGTAGAGGCTGCTCCATCGCCCAAGACAAGTTTTTCTGAACAGTCATTTGCTGATCGTTTCGAAAGCCTCTTGCCAAGGATTCAAGAACGTTGGCCGGATGTAGCCAAGCAGACTCTTGAGGCTACTAGAGGCAGCTTTGACGAGATGGTTCGAGTCTTATCTGACCAATCATCAAATAACTCAACTAACAGGGTCCGAGAGCAGCTTGAAGAGTTAATTGAAACTGCAGGGGAAAGGACTCGTGACTTCGCAGACAGCCTAGAACCTCTTGAAAAGCGTTTAGAAGAGCTTCTAGATGACTTAAACACTAACCTTCGGCCTCGAATAGAAAGGCCTGTTCGTGCTCGACCTCTGCTTGCTTTATGTGTTGCATGTGGAATTGGGTTATTCGCAGGAATAATTCTTTCTGGAGGTCGTAGAAACTAATGAGTAATCCCAATCGTCCAAGTGGATTAGGTGCAGCTGCTCGTGTCACAGCATTGGCTGGGTCTGTGATGGATTTACATGTGCGTATTGCACTGCAAGAAGTCGATAGAGAGAAGCGTCGATTAATTAGTGGTGGCGTTTTTCTGGCAATGGGTGGATTTTTAATGTTATTGGCTTTATTTGCTTTAGAAGTGGCGCTTGTAATTTGGATGCAAGCAACTTTTGGTTGGAATTGGGTTTCTTCATTGTCACTTGTTGCACTTGCTGATGTTTTTTTTGCTGGTGTGAGCTTGAGAATTGGTGGCAATCTTGCTAAGGGACCTTATCTGCCAGAAACTCTTGAAGGCTTGTCTCGTACGACAAAGGCCGTAATGGGACGTCCTTGAGCTACTTGATCTCGTATTTAAGCCAACGACAATCAATTCCTCCATTGTTAATGGGTATACGCCTGGAGCACTTAAGCTTTAAGAAACTGCTTAGAGAACGGTCACCACAAAGCAGCCAAAATTGCCAGCCGGATGCTTTTTGTTTAAGAAAGCATCCAAGTTTTTTATATAGAACAGATAGATCTTCATTTTGCCCAGTTCTTTTCCCATAGGGTGGATTGCATACAATTAAACCTGCAGAATCAGGAAGATTAATCTGGTCAAAATCCTTATTTATAATGGTTATATATTTCTCTAGGCCTGCTGCCTTTATATTTGCTTTTGCTTGAAGTGCTATCTGTGGGTTCTTTTCAATACCAATAACCTTTGCTAAGGATGGTTGGGGATATTTTTTAACCATAATTTTCATTTTTTCTTCTTCCCATATTTTCAAGTTGAAATCAGCCCATTTTTTTACTATCAAGTTACGAGAGATACCTGGAGCTAAATCAATTGCCATGGAAACTGCTTCAATTAGTAGAGTTCCTGACCCACACATTGGATCAATTAATGGCGTTGAATTATTCCATTCACTTAATTTGATTAATCCTGCAGCTAAGTTCTCTTTAATTGGCGCAACTCCCATGGCAGACCTATAACCTCTTTTATGAAGACTATGTTGCGATCCATCTAGACTGAGGATTGAATCAATTTCTCCCAAGTGAAGATGAAGACAAAGGTCAGGCGATTGTGTATTGATGAATGATCGCTCACCCCACATCTTTAGTTGGAGGTCAACCAGAGCATTTTTAACTTGCAATGCTGTGTAGTGACTATGATTGAGTCCTTTGTTTTTGCCTGAAACATCCACTCTGAAGCTTAGAGAAGGATGTAGCCATTTTTCCCAATCAAAAACTGTTTGTATTTTGTGATACAGAGTATTGGGACTATTGCAATTAAAGCGAGCAATCTCTCTTAAAATTCTGAATGGTAAGCGAGCACGCAAGTAAATTTTGTATAAGCAGGCTGGGTCTGCTGTAAATGAGACACTCCTTCTTAATTGATTAACATTTTTCGCCCCTAATAATTGGAGTTCTTCGGCACCAAGCGCTTCTAATCCCTGTGGGAGTACTGCTAATGCTCTCATGCAGTCCACTAAAGCAGATCCACTGCTTTTGCCGAATTTGTATTTGAGCAAACTAGAGCAAAACAATCACTAACCTGCCAGAATCAACTAGTTCATCACATGGTGAACTAGGTGATTCACACCAATACCTCGGACAGCGGTTCGATTCCGCTCAGCTCCATAAATTTTTTTGGGGCTGTAATGGTTTCGACGGGGTATCAGGAGGGTGACTGAAGCCTGCTCGGTTAGGGCAAATACGTAACAGCGAACAACATCGTTCGTTTCTCCCGTCAGTCAGCCCCTGTTGCTGCCTGACCCTTTTAGGGGAGATGGGGTTAGATCAGCCTTATCACCCAAATGATCCATGGGGGCTGTGAGGCCCCTCAAACTCATTGAGATTTGGATGTTCAGGCCGTGCTCGACTATTTAGCATGAGTTTTATCCGCAAATATCTGATGTTGTTCTATTAGTACACCAAGTTTTTGAATTGCTCCTTTGACTCTGCTATCAGACATCGCATAAGACTCAGCAAACAATATAAAACTATTCATTTAGTTCCTTATGAGCTTATAGGAGTAGTAGAGGAATCAGTTCATCACAAGCCAAATCTAGATCAGTTTGGTTCCAATTTTTAGAGTACAATATTGAACTAAAATAAGATTAGATAAGAGTTTTATAGGAGTCACTTATACATTTAAGTCAATTTAGGATAAAAGGTTGAATCAAGGAAGATTTTGGTAGTTCAGTTTCATGATTCCACGGTTGGATTGATGTTAAATGAGAACAAGATGTCTTAATAAGGCATCGAAAATGCGTAATGTTTTATAATTTCTATCCAGTTAACATTTTATTGGTGGCAATATCGCGAGCTCTAGTTACGGGGGGTGCCGGTTTTATCGGAGGCCATATAGTGAGAGATCTTTTGTCTCGGGGATTTTCCGTTAGTGTTGTAGATAACCTGAAAACCGGTGACCTGAGAAATATCCCTGACTCGGCAGAATTTCATCAACTCGATTGTGGTAAAGATGATATAGGTTTTCTATTTGATGAACCTTATGATCTGATATATCATTTTGCCGGACAAAGTTCTGTTGAGATATCATATAAAGATCCTTTATATGATCTAAGGACTAACACTGAATCTACAGTTAGAATATTGGAAAAGTGTATAAATTCAGATTCCCATTTGATATATGCAAGTTCTATGTCTGTTTATGGTGGGAACCCACCCATGCCTAAATCAGAGAATTCAAATAGGGATGGATCTAATTTTTATGCAATTGGGAAAAAAGCTAGTGAAGATTATCTCAAGGAATTTCATAAGCTTGGAGTCAAGACTACTAGCTTACGTTTATTTAATATATATGGTCCAGGACAAAATCTATCAAACCTAAGCCAAGGAATGCTTTCTATATACCTTGCGCAGGCTTTAGAAAAAGAACATATTATTATCAAAGGGAGTCTTGATAGGAGTAGAGATTTTGTTCATATTTATGATGTACTTAGATTTTTGAGGGCCATTGAGGGGAATCCCAAGACTTTTGGTGAGGTATTAAATATTTGTACTGGCAGAAAATATACAGTCTTGGAGGTAATTCAAAATATTCAAATGTTATTAGGGGATCACATTACCTATGAGACAAAAAAGGGTACACCTGGAGATATTGACAATATGTTAGGGGATGCCTCTAAACTAATTAGCATTACAAGTATAGAAGCAGAAATAGATCTTAAGTATGGTATAAAAACTATGATCGAATCACTTGCAAGCAACGAGTATTATAGCTGCCGATGACAATATTTTTTGTAACTGGTATTGGCAAGGGAATTGGGAGAAACCTAATCGATGTTCTTCTTTGTGAACCAGGAAGTCGCATTGTCGGAATATATCGCTCTGATATACAGGACTTTGAAAAGTTAGAAACCTTTGCTGATAGGTTATTATTAATAAAAGGAGATAGCTCAGAAGAGAAAGTTATCACTTCAGCAATTAGTTTAAGTTATAAGAAATTCTATTCTTACCCTAATAAGTTTGTGATAAATGCAGGAGTTCGCTGTCGTGAGAACCTTGAAAAGATAAAGGCTGAACGACTATCTTATCTTTGGAAAGTCAATTACTTTGCATTAAGAACTCTTATAAAAGTACTGATTGATGAAAATATCATTAAAGGGATATCTCTTGTATATGTTTCTTCCATTGTAGCTTCTACAGGTTTTATCGATCTTGACGACTATGGGGCGACTAAATCTGCTTCTGAATCACTTATCAGATCTATTTCTCTAAGATTTCCAGAAAGTAGATTTAATGCAATCTCACCAGGATTTACACGCTCATCATATGAGGAAAAATTTAAGAAGGATAATCATCAACTATATGATTGGACTTTAAATAGAATCCCATCAGCTAGATGGGCAGAGTGTTCTGAAATATCCAAAGTGGTTAAGTTTCTTTTGAGTGAGGATGCATCATATATTCAAGCTCAAGTGTTAACAGTGGATGGAGGTTGGACAGCCAATGGATAGAAAAGAGCTTGTGATTCTTATACCTTGTAGATTAAATTCAAGGCGACTTTCTAAAAAAGCTCTACGAGTATTGAGTGGTGATAAGACATTAATTCAAATGGTATATGAAAATACTTATAAAGCCCTTCGTGATTTGAGAATAGATAGTTCTGCTATTTTTGTTTGTACTGATTCCCTTGAAATTCAAAGACACCTAAATAATCTGAATATACCATGTTTACTTACAAGTGAGGGCCATAAAAATGGCACAGAAAGGATTAGTGAATGTCTTGACCGATATGAAATTAATGCAAAATTTATAATAGATGTTCAGGGGGATGAACCTTTTGTGTCTTCGAGCATGATTAAGCTGGTTTTGAATAGTCTTGAAGAACTTATGGATAAGCATCAAACAGATCCAGTTATAGTTGTTCCTCATCAAATTATTGGTGAAGATGAAGCCTCTAGAGAAAGTACAGTTAAGATAGTTACTGATAAAGAGGGCAGAGTTTTATATATGAGCCGATATCCTATACCTTACATTCATAAACCATCACCTGATTTCGTTCCAAGCTCTTACAAAAAACATCTATCAGTAATAGGATTTAATCGTTCTGCCCTCATCTACTATTCTCAGTCACCTCAGTCACATCTAGAGAAATTAGAAGATATTGAGCTTATGAGAGCATTAGAAGCAGATATACATATTTTATCTCCCTATTCACCAACTTCTACGTTCTCTATTGATACTTTAGAAGACTTTGAGATGGCGAAAACAATTTTAAATACAGAGTCTTCTATGCCATGAGAGTGATCAAAGCCTACGAAAATTCAATAGATCAATATGATATTTTCGTATCTAATGATCTAAATGATTTTACTGAACCATTGGAAGGATTAATTCTTAAAAGATCATCTATTGTTCTATTTATAGACTCCTATGTTCTTAACACTAAGGCGTTTTCTAACCTTAAGGATTTATTTATTCAACTTTCAGAGAAGTATTCAATACCTCTTCTAAAGAAGGTTATGGAGCCAGGTAAACATTCAAAAAATCTTTTGACTATTGATCATTTACTTAATTGGTTAGTTCATCAGAATGTTCAACGAGATACTTTATTTATTGCAGTTGGTGGTGGTGTAACCGGAGATATAGTCGGCTTCCTCTCAACAATTTATTTTCGTGGAGTTTCACTTTGTCATTTTCCTACTAATCTTTTGGCTATGACGGACTCTTCTATTGGGGGTAAAACAGCCGTAAATACGACTAAGCATATAAATTCATGTGGTACCTACAAGCACCCAGAAGGCACTTTTATTTTTACTAAATTTCTTTCCACCCTTCATGCAAGAGATTTTTTAGCAGGTTTTGCTGAAGTTATAAAAATCTCACTACTGAAGGAAGGACCTCTACTTAATCGCATAATTGAATCCCAAAATTATGGTCCTAATTTGAAATACGAAGAGGAGTTGGTTGAACAAATTATTGAAGATTCAATTATCTACAAACTACATTTCACTAAAGACGATATTACCGAGAAGTCAAAACGTCTATTTTTGAACCTTGGCCATACTTTTGCTCATTCAATAGAGAGTCTTCAAGACCTCACTAATGAAGAGTATTTTAGACACGGAGAAGCTGTATCTTTGGGTTTGATTGCTTCCGCTTTTATGGGCGACATTATTTATGGGACTCAATTAGAGGAAGACATAACTAATATTCTTTCTTCTTATAATTTACCAATTCGTATTAGCCCAAAATTTATCGAAGAACTTTCTTACAAATCACAGGATTATTTGCTAGAGAATCTTGTGAAGAAAGCATTGCTTGACAAGAAAGGACAGAATAGATTACTAAGGATTATATTATTAAGTGATTTGTTTAAACCAAGTATATATACTACAGATGATCGAGAACTTATTCGGTCTGCTTTTAATAGATTACTTGATGATCCCTAGTTATTCAAACTGAGACGCCATGAGTTTAATTGACTATATCTAGTTAAGCAGTTGATAGATACCATATTAATTTTCTACCCAAATATATTTAGCATTTTTCTTATTGAACTAATACGGGTTCCAAAATAACGATTCATCAAGTAAAGAATATAAGTTGGTATATAATTTAGATTTTTAAAGCTAAAAACCGCTTTGTAGTTGAGGTGAAATATCCCGAAGGGGAAGAAAGGGATAAAAGTTGTAGGGTGAAGTGAGTGAACTAGGTTTGAATTTATATTTATATTTATATTTTGCATAACTAAATTTATTTTTGATTCTTTTACGTAGTAATCATGATAAAAAGTACGTCTTTCTATATTCTCAGGTGAGTAATATCTCCTAACACCGTGAAATGAATTTGCTGTATGTAAAAAAACTATCAGTCTATTCGGAATTGGATCTATTAGTACTTTTTCGAAAAAACCATTTCGAGAAAATAGAATAGTTTGCCCACCCCAGCCTTTTTCCCATTTACTACTTACATAGTAAATGGTATTTGCTATATGCCTAAGTTTACCGTTCTCAATACTTGAGTGATCAACATGTGAACCTAAATAGCCTTCGTTCCTAGTTATATGATAAGGGGAATAACCTGCAAAATTACGTTTTTCACCCATCGAGACTATATCTAGTAAGCCAATTTGTTGAGAAATTATTTCTTTAATCTGATCGGAAGCCATTCTGTATATTAACTCTTGGGCATTTTCTTTGCTTAAAATATTTGTATATATTGCTTTGCGTTCTAAAGGAGTCTCAAATTCACGTTGTATTAGATTGCTAGTTTGATTTAATTCATGATTTAATGATTCAAATTCATCCGATGGGAGAAAATTATCAATTATAGCATACGGAAAAGGATCAATTGACCAGTTATCTTTCAACATTTTTATCGGCTGTAATGATACCATTATATACAATAGAGAGGATGGGTTTTAAACTCATAGAATATATAGAAAACTTACGCTTCATGCTAAACGTGAAATACTTGAAGGCAGATGTAAGTTGATTTCATATAGAGTAGCTAGGTAATTAGACCACTAAAATCTGGTATCCAGAAAGGCTTATGATTAATTTATAATGACTGAGCCAGAGATATATTATAACTTATTTCTCGGCTAAGAAGAATATATATTTAAAACTAACCTTAAAAATAAATAACTATATTTCAACTTGCTCTTACCTAACTTGAATGAACTAGTTCTTAAGTGTATGGTGCTGAGGTAGATTTCCTAAACTGTTGTGATTCTAACCAATGTCAAAATATTTCTAGCAGTTTTTAAGCAACTTATTTCACCTTCATTCTGGTTCCCATTCCCAACGTTCCAGTTGAATAGAAGTTTTCATGCAATATCTCAACTGTGGTATTTTCGTAATGCATTAACACTTCAGGTAAATATAGCTAGGAAGAAAAACAGAATTCGAGAACTTGGAAACTATTATGAATTTGGAACTTTTAAAGGTCACTCATTAATAACGATGGGGAATCTAAAGAGATTCTTTTCTATTATTTATCCAGAGCTAGATAGTTTAGGGTTATTCTCATTTGATTCATTCGAAGGATTGCCTAAGAGTGAGCTTGATCATAATGATCCTGTTTGGCAAAAAGGAGAGTTTTTCGGGAGTTTAGAAGAAGTAAAGAAGAATGTTAGTTCGTACCGTATTAAGGCCAAGTATATAAAAGGCTTTTACTCCGAATCTCTTACGGAAGAATTAGCAATAGAAATGAGGAGGTTTCCCCCTTCAATTATTTTTATAGATGCAGATTTATACTCTAGTACAATCCAAATTTTAAAATGGCTAGATAAAATTGCTTTGCCAATGTCAACTTATATTTTTGATGACATCTGGGCTACAGGAAACCACCCGGAACTAGGAGAGCAAAAAGCAATAATTGAATATAATTCTTTGTCTAATACTCGAGGATTTCTGATTGAGTCTCCAATATCATTAGGTTCAAAAACGATATTTAGCTTCAATATTAAAAATACACTATCAGATCCAATGTATTCATTGAGAACAAATGACACTTTATAATTATT
>QCFP01000016.1 GCA_003280185.1 Prochlorococcus sp. AG-363-L02 | reverse complement strand
ACTTTCCCCTGTTTGACATAAAGGCCATAAGGACCGTCATAAACCTGAATGTTATCTGTCTCACCTTCTGGAATTCCAAGATCTTTCAAAGCTGTCCTTCCCCCCCTACCACGCTTTGGCATTGCTAACAATTCAATTGCACGATCAAAACTCACACTCAATACATCATCATCTGCTTTTAATGATCGATAGTCAGGTTTTTCACCCTTACCTTTATTCCACACAACATATGGTCCAAATCTGCCCTGGCCGGCTTGTACTTTCCCCCCATCAGGATGCTCCCCAAGTAATCGCGGAAGACGTAACAATCCAATAGCTTCTTCAAGCGTTAAGTTTTCAGGAGCAAGCCCTTTAGGAAGAGAAGACTTTTTGGGTTTTGGATTATCATTGCTAACCTGACCTCTTTGCACATAAGGCCCATACTGACCAAAAAGCAAAAACACTTTCTCACCACTATCAGGATCTGTACCTAAAGATTCAGGGCCATCAGCCTTCTGCTTAATAATCAATTCAACCTTTTCGGAATCCAAATCAGCAGGCGACGTCTCTTGGGGAATATTTGCCTTAATTAATTCCTCCTCTCCTTCATCATTTGTACGCTTCGACTCTAAATAAGCTCCATATCTGCCAATACGAACAACGCATGGGAGACCCTCTAGATTAATTGTACGAGAAACAGCCGAATCAATATCTCCTTCCCTTTGGGTAACCTGACTTTCTAATCCTTTATCTCCTTTATAAAAACCCTCCAAATAAGGCAACCATTCCACTTTTCCGGTTGAGATCTCATCTAGAGTTAATTCCATCTTTGCCGTAAAATTAGTATCTACCAAGTCAGGGAAGTGCTCTTCTAAAAGAGAAGTCACCGCGAAAGCTGTAAAACTCGGAGTTAAAGAATTATTCTGTAGATTTGCATAGCCTCTATCAACAATAGTCCCAATAATACTTGCATAAGTTGAAGGCCTTCCTATCCCCTCCTTCTCAAGAGTCTTCACCAACGAGGCTTCACTAAAACGTGCGGGAGGCTGGGTCTGATGTCCAAAAGCCTCGATTTCAATAGGCTTAGGGGAGTCACCTACTACCAAATCAGGGAGAAGAACTTCTTGCCCCTCTAAAGCTGCTTCAGGATCATCACTACCTTCTACATAAGCCCTGAAGAACCCAGGGAAATCAATTCTCTTTCCAGTTGCACGAAAATTCGCCTCTCTAACTGCAATGTCAACTGACAACATTGTTAAACGAGCTTCTGCCATTTGACATGCAACAGTTCTTTTCCAAATCAATTCATAAAGGGATAAATCACGTCCCTTAAGTCCAGTTTCATTTGGCGAACGAAAGGCCTCTCCCGCCGGCCTAATTGCCTCATGAGCTTCCTGTGCATTTCTTGCTTTAGTACTAAACTGCCTTGCTGATTTACTTAAAAACTCGTCACCATATAAAGATTTAACGCAATTCCTGGCAGCATTAATTGCCTGATCAGAAAGATTCACGGAATCAGTACGCATGTAAGTAATAAAACCACGCTCATATAGCCCCTGAGCACAACGCATTGTCTCCCTCGCAGAAAGGCGAAGTTTGCGGTTAGCGTCTTGTTGTAATGTACTAGTAGTAAAGGGTGGAACTGGTCTACGAATAGTGGGTTTTTCTTCAACAGAATTAACAGTCCAAACGACATTATTTATCTCTTTAACAAGATTTTGAGCCTCTTTTTCACGCAACAAAAGAGCAGAAACATTTTCTTTCAAGGCACCCGTAGCCTGATCAAAATCGTTACCTGAAGCAATCTTTTTTCCACCCAAATGAGTGAGCTTGGCCTCAAAAACATTGCTTGCGTGTCCAAGCTTGGCTTTTAAATCCCAATAGCTTCCACTTCTAAAAGCTCTTCTTGCTCTTTCTCTTGTTACAAGCAATCTAACGGCAACGGACTGCACACGACCTGCGGAAAGTCCCCAAGCAACTTTCTTCCACAAAAGTGGCGAAAGGGTATAGCCAACTAGACGGTCAAGGATCCTCCTTGTTTCCTGCGCATGTACCAACTCCATATCCAAATCTCGTGTCTTTTGAAGAGCACTTGAAATAGCTTCTTTGGTTATTTCATGAAAAACCATCCGTTTAACTGGAATCTTTGGGTCAAGAAGCTGCAAAAGATGCCAGCTAATGCTTTCACCTTCGCGATCTTCGTCAGTCGCCAAGAGCAAGCGGTCTGCTCCTTTTAAAGCCGTTTTCAACTCCTTAACAATTTTCTTCTTGTCTTTTGGAACAACGTAAAGAGGCTGAAAATCCTTGGTTGTATCTACACCAATCTTCGCCCACTTCTCACTTTTCTTAGCTGCTGGGATCTCACTGGCGTTATTTGGAAGATCTCTAACGTGTCCCATAGAGGCCTCAACAACAAAATCCTTAGGCAGGAAGGCTCTAATAGTCTTCGCCTTAGTAGGGCTCTCAACAATGACGAGGGTATGCACCACACTTAAAAAAGGTAACCTTCTCAATCTTTATCGCACCAGAAGTCAAACTCCGTAAATAAAGCCGTTACGAAAGGTTTGATTTTCTTGCACCGCTAAAGTTGAAGTTAATTATCCAATACTGCGCTCGACATGCCCGAAATGGGTGCATTACTTCTTTCCACCCAGGCCCTTCCAGCGCCGGCAGACCTGCTCAATCTTGGCCTCAATGCTGGTGCAGTGGCTCCTGAGGGAGTTGTTCTCATAGCCTTGCTGGGAACGCTAATAGTGGACCTTGCAGGAGAGAAGGCTGCCGCACGTTGGGCCCCGCCCATTTGTTACGTAAGCCTGACAATTGCTCTTGTTCTTCTCGTTCGGCAATGGGATACACCTCTTGAACCATCTTTTTTAGGAGCCTTCGTTGCCGATAAGCTCGCAATATCCTTTCGGGGAATAGTTGCTCTATCAACACTAATTTCGCTTCTAATTAGTTGGAGATATGCAGAGCAAAGCGGAAGCCCTGTGGGTGAATATGCAGCCATCCTCCTCGCAGCAACACTTGGAGCGATGTTGCTATGTGGTTCAACAGATCTCGTCAGCGTTTTTGTGTCTCTAGAAACACTCTCCGTTGCGAGTTATCTTCTTTCGGGGTACATGAAAAGAGACGCTCGCAGCTCTGAAGCCGCCCTGAAATACTTACTTGTGGGCTCAGCTGCAGCTGCAGTTTTCCTTTACGGGGCCTCACTTCTCTATGGAATAAGTGGGACTACAAGTATCCAGGGGATTGGACTAGCTCTTCTAACAAGCCCCACACCTCTCTCAGCAATTGCCCTAGTTTTCGTCCTTGCCACCGTTGCATTCAAAATTGCAGCAGTCCCCTTTCATCAATGGACCCCTGACGTATACGAAGGCTCTCCTACTCCCGTCGTGGCGTTCCTGTCGGTAGGTTCTAAAGCTGCAGGGTTTGCACTAGCCCTCCGATTATTGATCGGCTGTTTTAGTGCATTTGACGAGCAATGGAAACTTCTGTTCACTGTCCTTGCTGTTCTAAGCATGACATTAGGAAATGTTGTTGCTCTAGCTCAAACATCCATGAAAAGAATGCTTGCTTACAGCTCTATCGGGCAAGCAGGCTTCGTAATGATTGGACTGGTATGTGGGACTGAAGATGGTTTTGCAGCAATGGTGTTATATATGGCCGCTTACTTATTTATGAACCTTGGTGCATTTGCATGCATAATACTTTTCTCTATTAAGACAGGTAGTGACAGAATTGCTGACTATGCAGGTCTTTATCAGAAAGATCCACTAATAACTCTTGGGCTTAGTTTGTGTTTATTGTCTCTAGGAGGAATCCCTCCAATGATTGGCTTTTTTGGCAAAATCTATCTTTTCTTTGCAGGTTGGGCCAGTCATCAATACTTACTTGTTGTAGTAGGTTTAGTTACATCAGTTATCTCCATTTACTACTACATATCTGTAATCAAGATGATGGTCGTAAAAGAACCACAGGAAGCCTCTGAAATAGTTAAATTCTACCCAACAATCAACTTGCAAACGCTTGGAATCCCTGCCCTAAGGTTTGCCTTAATTAGTTGTGTTCTTGTTACTGCTATAGGTGGAGTTTTTTCCAACCCAATTTTTCAATGGGCCAATAATGCCGTAGCAGGAACACCTCTCTTGCAAGACTCAATTGCTCTCACTAATCAACAATTCCTTGGCTAAAGAGAAAGAAAGTACCAATCCAGTAGCCTCCTTATTGGAGGTAAGCAAGATCTATGGGGATGGGAATGCAGAAGTTAAAGCATTAGACCGTTTAAATCTAACCGTTAATCATGGAGACTTTCTTGCCGTAATGGGAGCAAGCGGGTCAGGCAAAAGTACTGCGATGAATATTTTAGGTTGTCTAGATCGGCCAACAACTGGCAATTACCAACTAAATGGTATCTCCATCGAAGACCTTGATGACGACTCCCTAGCAGATATACGTAATCAAAAGCTTGGTTTTGTTTTTCAACAATTCCACCTTCTCCCACAACTAACTGCTCTTGAAAACGTAATCTTGCCAATGACTTATGCAGGAGTCCCTGTCCAAAGGAGACAAAAGCGGGCACAAGAAGCACTCTTAAAGGTAGGTCTTTCAGAAAGGATGGACAATAGACCTAATCAGCTATCCGGTGGTCAGCAACAACGCGTTGCCATCGCCAGAGCAATTATCAATCAGCCTTCCTTACTACTGGCAGACGAACCAACCGGGGCATTAGATTCAAAGACTACAGAGGATGTCCTCAATCTTTTTGAAGAGCTTCATTCTCAAGGAATAACTTTAGTTCTTGTAACCCACGAAGATGAAGTTGCTTCAAGGGCAAAGAGAATTGTTCGTTTTAAAGATGGAAAAATAATTAGCTAGTTAAACTTCCTATTAGTTGCATTTTTTCTCAACGCCTCAATACTATTTCACCTAAAGAATTCAATACTTTTAACCCCCCATCACTTGAAATGCCATTAATACGCCAAGCCTCTCCCGAGGCTCTATCTAAAAACTCTTTTGCCCAAAGTCTTTGTGCAATTTGATCACGCAACCAATCGATCTGATGAGAAAAAGACATTGCTCTTTCAAAAGCAAATAGGGTTTCCACAATCCATGGATTCAATCGACTCTTACCTGGACCAATTAAACGTCTAAGTGCTACTCCTTCGAAAGGAACATTATTATAAACATTTAAGCCTAAACCTATCCGGGCAAATCGCACATCATTACCACGATATATCAAGCCTGGTAGAATTCCGGCAAGCTTCTTTTCTCCAACAACTAAATCATTTGGCCACTTAATCTTAACCGGTAAATCATATTTTTCAATCCTTTCAACTAATGCAAAAGCCACTGCCAAGCCTAGTATTCCAGCATATTTTTTCTCATAAAACCAAGGGAAAGCAGCACTGATCCATACACCTCCCCGGGATGATTGCCATTCACGACCATACTGGCCTTTTCCATGACGCTGCTGCAATGCTAAAACTGCACGAGGAAATCTAGAATTTTCTAAATATGGCTTTTCTTTCAGCCATCTAGAAAGAACTAACTCAGTACTTGAACACACTGATTTACAACGCAAATCCCACAAGAAATTTGAAGGAGAACTCTTCTTCAATAAGCGACTTACTGCAGCAGCTCGACCAACAGATTCAACTCTCACTTTGCCACCATAGTTTCATTCGACCGACTGCTTCCTCTAATTCATCTACGGGTCTAACAAGTGCTAGTCGTAGCCAACCCAACCCCCCTTCACCAAATCCAGAGCCTGGAGTAAGAGCAACCCCTGTCCTCTCTAGGAGCCCAGCAGCCAAATCTTCATCCTTAACCCCTCGATCTCGTGCCCATAATGGAACTGGAAGCCACAAATAAATTGCCATTGAAGGGGAGGGCAGATCCCAACCCAATTGTTTTAGTGCAAGCATTGTCCTATCTCTTCGTTCCCTGTAAACCTCAATCATCTGAATAGGCCAATTAGCAGCATGCGTCAATGCCACTATTGCTCCCCGTTGGACCGCTAATGAATGGTTGAAATCAACGACCCCTTTTAAATCTCTAAGTGCCGTGATTAAAGGCTCAGCCCCCACTGCAAAAGCTATCCGGAAGCCACCCATACACCAAGCCTTAGAAAACGAAAAAAACTCTATCCCTCTCTTTCGCCATCCTTCAGATCTCAGCAGAACAGGAGCCTCTCCCTCCAGCGCAAGATCCACATAGGGATTGTCATGCGCGACTATGAAGTCATGCCTAACTCCTAAGGCCAATGCTTCATCCAACCAAATCTGTTCTCCGACACAAGCTGTTGGATTATGAGGAAAGCCTAAAACCATCATTTTCATACGCTCTAAATCACTTTTTCTCAAGGAATTAAATTCTGGTTTCCAATTGTTTTCTGGATTTAGCTTTAAGTATTGGATTTTGGCATCTGCAAGCAAAAGGCCTCCTCGATGAGACGGGTAGGAGGGGTCCATAATCAATCCCATGTCCCCTGAGTTCATTGTCGCGAGTGGTAAATGTGCGGTGCCATCTTGAGACCCCAATAAAAGCAAAACCTCCTTATCTGGATCAACTTCAACATCAAATCGACGCGCAACCCAAGAAGTGACAGCTTCCCTAAAAGGCCTTGTATCTGCATGTAAGCAATATGCAGAACTATCAGGGTTTTCTAAATTTCGAGCAATCTCGTCTAAAACACTTGAAGGGGGCAACAAATCTGTTGATCCAAGTGAAAGGTCAACCAAATTAGGCATACCTAATTTGGTCTTCGCATTACGATAAATATTTTTACGTTGATCATTTCTTGCAAATACTCCTCTCCCAAGTTTGCTAAGACGCCTGGAAGTATTCATCTAAGTAAAAGGATAATCAAAGCTAGTTTTCAATTGATTTCTTTAATTCTTCTAGTTCAGCATCTACCTCCGTAACTTTTACCTGCTCAATTTCTTCCGAAGAGATCAAAGAATCCTTATCTTCCTCATTTGTATCAACTGCAGGCAAGGCAACCGCTTCAGCGCCACTCTTTAGCTTTCTCCGAAGAGTATTTAACTCATCATCTAAATCATCACCCCCCTCAAGAGCTGCAAATTGGCTCTCTAAATCAGCTCCTGCCAACTCTGCTGATGCCTGACTGGTGGCTTCCAATGCTTGAACCTTATCTTCCATTCGCTCAAAGGCCTCCATAGCAGAACCAGTACCCAAAGTCCCGACAGCACTTTGGAGCTGTTGCTGAGCCTTAGCCGCTTGAGCTCTGGCCTTTAACATATCCTTTTTGGTTTTTGCCTCAGCGATCTTGCCTTCTAAGGCAACCAAACTTCTCTTCAGCAAATCAACCTGTCCTTCTTGTGCCTTTAGTTGATTCCTCAGAGAAGTCGCTGTTTCTTGAAAAGTCTTACGACGAGTCAAGGCTTCTTTTGCTAAATCCTCTGAATCCTTTTGGATTGCAAGTTCTGCTCGTTCATACCAAGTTTTAACTTGATTCTCAGCATGCTGGGCCTGGCTAAGCAATCTTTTTTGGCTTGAGATGGCAATGGCAACTGCCTGCCTTAGCTTTACTAAATCAGTCTGCATGTCTGCTACAGACTGATCAAGGATCTTTACGGGATCCTCAGCCTTACTCACTAAATCATTGAGATTGGCACGAATTAAACGACTAAACCTGTCAAAGAAGCCCATTGAGGCATATATAAAGCCTTAAGGAGACTAGCGACACTTCAGAGATCCTCCACCTAGATTGTGAAAATGAATTAGGCCACAAATCCAAAGGCCAATCATCCGCAACGAATGAGAGCAAACCAAGAACCAGCTTCAGCACTTGGATCTTGCCTGGAAGGTCTTCAAAAAACTTGGCAAAAAAAAGGTAGTTTGGCAGGGCTTTTAAATGACTGGAAAGTTATTGCAGGACCGCAACTTTCGAGCAATTGCTCTCCTGTCAGCCTCCAACGCGGAGTACTAATAATTGGTGCTAGCCATCCCCAATGGCGTCAAGCACTTCTATACAACCGTCCCCAACTACTAGCGGCTCTTAAAGCCGCTGGGCACAAAGTTAGAGTCCTAAAAATTCAGCAACATCACCCAAGAGAGTACAAAACTACAGATAGCGAATTAAAGGTCTGGGCTCGCCACCCCAGCAGAATTGATGTACATGGAATAGCAAAATGTAATTTATGTGGCAATCCTTCTTCAGCTGGAGAATTAAAGATATGGGGAAAGTGTTGTTTTTGCAAACAAAAAGAGCTCAAAGAGAAAAATAATTAATTCCATAAGATTAACCCAAGTAACTCAATAAATAAAGTCATATTTTTCAATATCTCTCGGGTCTAGGATTCATCCAGTCAGGATTTGTTCCAGCAGCCTTTAACTTATTTGCTCTGGCACTCAAGCTCTCCAATTCAACGCGCCATATCCTATATATACCAATTTCCCCGAGGACTTCATGCCTTAATCCTACCCAGTAACTCATCTCCGAAGTCTTCTTATCAATTACCATCAAAATAGTTTTTATGTCTTTCTTAGAAAATGAGATCTGAGGAGGAGATTCATCTCTACTGTCGTTTCTTATACGATCTTCTAAATTAACAAGAGCCTGAGGAGATCTCCCTTCGTATATCACAACTTTCCCAGTATAAAAATGCAAGGATGGTTTCATAACTCCAACCATTGCAAAAGGCTCAGAAGATTTCTTCTTTTTGACTAGGATCTCAGCAGATTTGCGAACTGGGAAATGACGCAAATCGTCTCCTAATGACCACAAAGGTACGAGCGTAGTAAGAGAAAATATCATCAGCATCAATTGAATTGGCAACAAACCAATAGACTCGTATCGCAATATCGCAATAATCCCGAATGAACTCGCAAGTGCAAAAATCAATGCTCCTCTTAAAGCGAGTCCACTTTTTACAATTTCCGATCCCAAGCTCGGCATCTCAGGATCACTAATAAACTGTATCCAATCAGCTGAAACAAGAAGAGTTATAGATAGAAGAATAAGAATTAAAATAGTAAAAATCCAGGCATATCTAATAGCTTTAAATTGTTTAAAAGATAACGTGGAGCAAAGGCCAACCAATAAGGCAGCAGCGGGAGTTGCTGGCAACCAATAGCTAGGCAACTTGGTTGCGGCAAAAGTAAAAAATAATAGTATAGATAGAAGCCATGCCTTAGCAAAATTATTTAGTGAATTTGGCGGATCTAAATTATTTTCTACCTTGCCAAAGTGCCTGGAAGAACTAGAACGAAACAAACCATAAACCAAGAAAGGAGTAAAAGGTAAAGATGCTAGGAGCATCATAGGAATAAAAAACCACCATGGTTGAAGATGGCTATTAACAACGCTTGTAAATCTCTGAAAATTGTGATATCCAAAGAAACTTTTCCAGAAAGGCTCTCCCTCAACAATCAACTCTGCCAAATACCAAGGCAATGATATGCATAAAGTAACTAAAAGTCCTCTGCAAGGCTGAGTTATCTTCCAAAGCCTCCCAAGATCTTTTTGTAAGCAACCAAAGACAAGCAGCACTAGCCCAGTCAAAATCACAGCCACTGGACCCTTTGTTAAAACTGCTAACCCCAAAAATGTCCAAGCCAGCCACCAAGGATGACTTGTCTTAAATGCATAACGCCTCCAATGAATCAAGAGACTGAGGCCAAGTGTGCAGCAAAGAAGGGGATCACTAACTGCTGTCCTACTCCATAAAAGAACCAATGGAGAAAGCCCGAAAGCCAAAGCAACTACAACTCCAGTCCTTCTTGGGTGTTTATCTCCAGGTTGAGGCCACCTCATAACCGTATCGCCTAGTGCACACATCAACGCCAACGTTGACAAGGCAGACGGAAGTCTTGCTGCCCAAGTACCTAAAGGATCCCAATGAATATGCCCAGGCAATCCATAAAAAAATGCCATAAACCAATAAACCAAAGGAGGCTTGTCATAACGAGGTAATCCATTAACTCTTGGAGTAAGCCAATCTCCTGTTTTTGCCATTGCTCTTGCTGCCGAAGCAAAAAGAGGTGGGGTCTCATCAACTAATCCTGTTGACCCCAACTGCCAAAGGAAGAGCACAATCCCAATAGCCAGGATTAGCCATATGGTTCTATTTCTTTTTTGTGGTGAAACTTTCAACTTCAATGAGTAATTAAGAGAAGAATTCTTTAGGGCCCTTACCTATCGCCTCAGAAGCAATGCTTGATCGAATCCACTGCTCAACAAGACTTGCAAAAATATCCAGCGAGGCATGCTCTTCAGCCCACTTTCTACACTTTTTTCGATCAATTTGATCCACTCGCGTTGTTGCCGAAATCAATTCATCTAAATCATTAGGCGGAACCAGCCAACCTGTAAGGCCTGAAACAATCAACTCTCCTGGGCCTCCTCTGTCATAAGCAACAACAGGAACACCACACGCCATTGCCTCAACAATCACATTGCCATATGCCTCATTCCACTTAGGAGTATTAATTAAAGCTCTACAAGCGCCTAGTTGAAGCTGTAAAACTGAGGTCGGGAAAAAACCCATCCACTCTATTGTTCCAGTTGGGACAGATTCCTCAACACGCTTTGCATACTCAGGATCATCGATAACTCCCCATACCAATAATCGATCATCTAAAGCTGCTGCTACTGCTGCTGCATCTTCAAGTCCTTTCTCTGGGGAAACTCGTCCAACCCAACCCAATGGACCTTTAGGACTCGATTGAAATTCATAACTTCCCAAATCAAAACCATTTCCAACAACAATAGGCTCTTGAATCAATGAAAAATCAGCCGCTTGCCGATGAGTGTGAAAAGCAAATCGAGAAGGGGCTGATATAGCAACTTCACCGATTAAATCTTGCATGATTTCAGAAACACCACCCATACTTATCAAATGAAACAAGCGAGGGACAACTCTCTTTGTCAGCCAGATCGGTAGCCAGTCATACCCAAAATTAATTACTGCATCTGCTTTACCCCCTAAATCAAGTGCATCAGACCAAAGTCCCGGGAGAACTCCTCTAGGCGGTATCAAGGCTGGTCCCTCAAATTTGCGTCGTTGCCAACTAGGTTGATCAACCCCCCCAACTTCTCTTAAATCAACTCCTGAGCAGCCTGAAGGCAGGACTGAGCCCTTTGGGGCAACCAAAGTGATTTGATGCCCTAGCTCTAAAAGCCCTTTCGTAAGAGAAGAAATTGTAAGTTCGACCCCACCGCCTCTCCCACTACCAAGACAACCCACAGGAGTGCTTACCAAAACGAGGTTCAATGCTGACTCCCTCTTCATGGATCTTGCCCTTCCTGAGCAAGGGTTGAATCATTCCAACTAGGTTCCCAAAAACGCCTTCGTTGGCTAACTAAAACAACCGATATCAAAACCAAGCCAACTCCTATCCATTGAAGAAATTCAAGTCTTTCTCCTAACCAAAATCCACCTGATGCCAATGCAAAAACCGGCGTCAGAAAAGCAAGAGTACTAAAACTTGTCAATTCTTCTTTACTTGCAAACCAAAAAAACAAGCCATACGCAATTGCACTCCCAAACAAACTTGCATATGTCATCAAACCCCAATCTAAGACGGTCCAATTTGGAACTGTTGGCCAAGTTTTTTCAACTAAATGCCAACCAATAAGTGGAATACTTCCCAAAACCATGTGCCAGCCAGTAACTGCAACCGGATCACTTTCTTTACAAGCAAAACGAATCAAAACAGTGCCACAAGCCATTGCAATGGCTGCTCCCAGCATCCAGACTTCCCCATTCGTAGTTAACGATTGAATCGTAGATGTCTCACCTAAAAGCCACCATTCTTTGAGCAAAGCTGGAGGGATTCCCAAACAAACAATCCCAACTAAACCAATCACTAAACCAAACCAGCCGATCGGGTTAATTGCTTCTCCGAAAAGGCTTCTAGCGAAAAGAGCGACCAAAAGAGGTTGAGAGTCAATCAAAACCGAACCCAATCCCGCCCCAGTTTCAGAAAGACCTTTCGCTAGAAAGATTTGAAACAAACTGGCATCAATAAGAGTGAAGAGTAAAAACCAATCGGCAGAAGAAACAACCCAACTCCTACCCAAAAATGGCAAAGCTGCAAGAATGGTTATACCAGCTGGCAAAAGGCGCAAAGAAGCTACTAATAAAGGCCCTCCTGTTTCCACAAGTGGGGCCATTGCAGCCATGGCAGTCCCCCAAAGTGCAAAAGGAAGAACCATTAATAACCAATGCCGAATTAAAAACATAAATGCAACATGCTGAGTCCTTTTTAAGATCCGATGACACTCGCATAAACAAAATGTTCTGGCCATTGCGCCGCAAATCTCGCAAAAAGATGGCGCGTATCAGCATTGAAGGACCAATTACCAGTTCTACCCGCAAATGGTTTCTGAAAGCTATTAAGCAAGTAGAGGAAAGGGAATTCCCAGCATTGTTGCTTCGAATAGACAGCCCTGGAGGGACGGTCGGGGATAGTCAAGAGATCCATTCCGCTCTGGTCAGATTGAAAGAAAAGGGCTGTCATGTTGTTGCAAGTTTTGGCAACATTTCCGCATCAGGAGGAGTTTATGTCGGTGTAGCAGCAGAAAAAATCGTTGCAAACGCAGGAACGATAACTGGTTCCATTGGGGTGATTCTGCGTGGGAACAACCTCTCTAAATTGCTCGAGAAGATTGGAATTCGCTTTGAGACTGTCAAAAGCGGCGCCTACAAAGACATCCTTTCTCCTGATCGCCCACTATCAGATGAAGAAAGAAATTTACTTCAAGAGCTAATTGACAGCAGTTATGAACAATTTGTAACTGCTGTTTCAGAAGGCCGAGGGCTTAGTGCATCAGAAGTCAAAAAATTTGCTGATGGGAGAGTCTTCAGTGGTGCTCAAGCAAAAGATCTGGGCTTGATAGATGCTCTTGGGGATGAAGAGGATGCCAGAAAACTGGCCGCCAAACTCGCTGATCTTGATGAAGAAAAAACTCGCACTGTGAACATAGGAAGTCCAAAGAAAAGACTTTCTGGCCTAATCCCAGGGAACCATTTCTTTTCAAAACTCTTTAATTTGCTTTCTATGGAATTAACTAGTGGCACAGAAGTCCTTTGGCTCTTCAATCCATGAAGATGGCAGGCCAACAAGATGAATTGAAACTTCGAGGTTTACGCGGTGCAACAACCTGCAAATCCAACACAATCAAAGCCATCGAAACCGCAGTCCAAGAACTTGTAAGCGAATTGATAGATCGCAACCAATTGTCCCCTAACCAAATTGTCTCAATAACCTTCTCAGTTACGGCAGATCTAAATGCATGTTTTCCTGCATCCATAGCCAGACGCCAAGAAGGTTGGGATGATATAGCTCTTCTTGACTGCCAACAAATGGCCGTCCCAGGAGATCTAAGACGATGCATAAGGATCCTGGCATATGCTTGGCTCCCAATCCACACCGCTCCCAAACACCCCTACTTAGGAGAAGCAACCATCCTTCGTCCTGACAGATCCTCCACTCCCTGACAGATCCACCTCCGTCCCAAAACCTCTACTTAAAAACAAACCTCTTAGGAGAATTACCTAAGAGGCAAATTGCATGCCCACTAAATCACTTCGAATCCAATGCCTAACAACCTTATAAACCTCAACAGAAAAAAAATAGCTTTTGCAAGTATTAGTGCAGGACTTATTGCAGTTGGAATGACAATAAATAGTTTTCCAAACTCAAAAGCAAAAGCTGGAAACCTAATGGAATTTCGCTGGGACGCAAGTAAAAACTACAAAAAGCTCTATTACTGGCAAAGCTCATCTAAACAGAGGGATAGAGCAACCTATTATTTAGTTCTAAGAGAGCGTGATCGCAATGCTGCCGTCCTTAAACTGAGCATCACTGTTCCTGATTACTTCGATGCAAAGATAAACCCTAAAAAACTGAGCCTCTGCAAGCTTCAACTTGGTGGAATGTTGAAGCGAACAAAATGCATTGAAAAGATTCCTGCAGTGTTTGAAATAGCCAAAGACCGATCAGAGATTGATATTTTCCCTGATAAGCCAATACCTGATGGGGGACATTTCGCTCTAGTGATGAAAATTTTCAATCCGGCCAGCTCTGGAATGTATCAATTTAATGCCCTGGCACAGGCCCCTGGGGATGTACCAATGGCTGGATATCTCGGCAGCTGGAATATCGATATCGAATGAACTGATAAATTAATCAACCTAAGTAAAGACTCGTCGAGGTGAATTTCTTATGCCTAAAAGGACCTTAGGTGGAACTAGCAGAAAGCGGAAGCGTGTTTCTGGGTTCAGGGTGCGTATGCGAACACATACTGGCAGGAGAGTCATTCGAAGTCGCCGAAAAAGGGGGAGAAGCCGATTAGCCGTATAGGTTTAAATTGTGCAACAAAATCAAAAGATCTAATCCTTCTTCTAAATTCAAATCAGCTGAATATGGTTTTGCCTTTATCAATGCGGTTAAAGGGTTATCGCTGTTTTTACCACCTAAACAAAACAGGTAAAAGATTTCATGGAAATTCCATGGTTTTAAGAGTTGTCAAAGCAAAGCCGAATCTCCTTAAGCCTGATCATCGGAAATTAGCAACCTCTAAGTGTCAATTAGCCGTGGCTATAAGCACCAAAGTCAGCAAAAGAGCAGTCATCCGTAATCGCATGCGCCGACTATTCCATAACCACCTCAGAGGTAAGCTCACAAATCCTCAAGAAAATTCTTCGCATTGGGCGCTACTAAGCCTGAAACCAAACTCATTGAACGAACAAGAGAAAAAACTACTTGAAGAATGTGACAGGCTATTTTTCGCCGCAGGTTTGATCCAATGACACCTAGTGCCGAAGAGACTTTCTATGAGGGTGGGCCTGCAAGAGGAGATCTTATCCTTAATCTTTTGGCGGGATTAACCCTGATTGGTCTGCCATTCACAGTTGGGGCCTTAGTAAGAGCCTTATGGCTTCGCTTCAGAATTACAAATAAGAGGGTTTCTGTTACAGGAGGATGGCTTGGTAGAGATAAAACACAAGTTGTTTATAGCCAAGTCAAAGAATTACGTTCTGTACCTAGAGGATTTGGCTCATGGGGTGACATGGTTCTTGTTTTAGAAGATGGGTCCCGCCTAGAAATTCGTTCGGTACCTAACTTTAGGAATACAGAGAAGTACATCCTTCAACAAATAAGTACCAAAAAGAGTCAAAATACCCTCCAAGAGGTAAAAGGCTTTGCGGGCTAATCCCAAAAACTAGTCATTCAGCCTATTGCTGTTGCAAACTGGCAGTACTTTTCCAATTCACCTAAGAGACACATCGTGATCGGGTTCATTTCAGACAACTTGCTAATCCCGATACTGGATTTCTTCTATGGATTGTTCCATAGCTATGGCCTGGCAATTGTCGCTCTCACCATTGTCATCCGCCTAGCACTCTTTCCTTTAAGCGCTGGATCTATCCGAAGTGCCCGTCGCATGAAAATTGCTCAACCGGTAATGCAGAAGCGGCAAGCAGAAATCAAGTCCAAATATGCAAATAACCCTCAAAAACAACAAGAGGAGTTAGGAAACCTCATGAAAGAATTTGGCAGCCCTTTAGCAGGATGCCTTCCTCTACTAGTACAAATGCCAATATTATTTGCTCTATTTGCAACGCTTAGAGGTTCACCCTTCGCCGATGTTCCTTACGCAGTTAACTTCAAAGTCCTTCCTTCTGAGCAAATAGCAGCAGTTGAACCAAAGCCCTTCACCAGTCCAAGACATTCAATCTTTATTACGGAAAGCGATCACTTCCCAGTCGTAGCGAGTCTTCCAGGAGGCACCAAGCTAGGAACCGGTGAAAGTGCTCAAATTAATCTACAAACACTTGATGGAGACAATTTTAAAAACCTACTTTCCAAATATGAAGGAGGCAAGAGTTACACCCCTTCTTGGAAAGTCACTAAAGGCGAAGGCCTAGTAAAAGTCTCTTCAGATGGAACAGTAACTGGAATATCCCCTGGGGATGCAAAGGAAAGTCTCCAGGCTTAGCAGCAAAAAGTGGCTTCCTATTTATCAAGGCTCTTGGACAAGTCGGTTTTTATGTGGATGGTTCCATTAATTGGGATATTGCAACTCTTGTTGGAGCGTTCGGCCTAACTCTAGTAATTTCCCAAGTGCTTTCTGGCCGAGGCATGCCAGCAAATCCACAA
>QCFP01000015.1 GCA_003280185.1 Prochlorococcus sp. AG-363-L02 | reverse complement strand
TAGGAATTGCGTTAGCAATAGCACTCAATCCTCCTTTAATCATCGCTGATGAACCAACTACAAGCCTAGATGTTGCAGTAGCTAATCAAATAATGGGTCAATTAAATGACCTTTGCGAGGAAATGGGTGTTGCCCTCTTGCTAATAAGCCATGACCTTGCCTTAGCAGCCCGCTGGTGTAAAAAGATCGCAATCCTCTACAAAGGTCAAATAGTTGAACAAGGGCCTTGCAAAGAAATACTGAGCCAACCTAAATCAGAAATTGGCAAAAGAATGGTAGAAGCAGCGCGTGAAAAAGAGGCGTTAATTAATCCATCTCAATACCAAAAATCAATTGTCCTAGAAATCAATAATTTGCGTTGTTGGCATAGAGAGCGCGGGCTCCCATGGAGCAAAAATTGGATCAAGGCAATAAATGGAATTAGTTTTTCATTGCACACCGGTGAAAGTATTGGAATTGTTGGAAAGTCAGGATGTGGGAAAAGCACTTTATGCAGGGCTTTGATGGGGCTAATCCCTTTGCGGGGTGGACTGATAAAACTAAATGGTTGCACAATGCTGAATTTAAAAGGTAAAGATTTTTACAAACAAAGAGAACAAATTCAAATGGTTTTTCAAGATCCATATGCTTGTCTTAACCCAAAAATGACTGTTGGCGAAGCGATAGCAGATCCCTTACTAATTCATAGAATCTGTAGCAAGCCAAATGCAAAAGAAATATCTTTAAAACTCCTGCAAAAAGTGGGGCTTAATCCTCCCGAGAATTTTCAAAATAGATTACCAAATCAGCTCTCTGGTGGTCAGCAGCAGAGAGTTGCTATAGCTAGAGCTATAGCCTTAAATCCAAAAGTTCTTATTTGTGATGAAAGCGTAAGCATGTTGGATCCAGAAATTCAAGCTGAGGTTCTTTCCCTGCTTAAACAGTTACAACAGAATCTAGGAATAGGGATAATTTTTATTACGCATGATTTACAGATTGCATCACGTTTCTGTCAGAAAATAATCGTATTGGATCAAGGCAAAGTAATTGAAGAAGGGTTGCCAGAAAAGGTCTTTAATGAACCTGTTTCCCGAGTCACAAAATCTCTTGTCAAAGCTTGTCCAAGGTTACCAACGTCAAGATAAATGATCTAATCTTCTGCGCAAAACAGATAATAACTGAGTAAAAGATGGGGGCAATGGAGCATTAAACTCCATCCTTGTTCCTGTAACAGGATGTTCCAAGCCGAGGTGAATTGCATGCAATGCCTGGCCAGGTAGATCAACAGGAAGTTTTTTACAACGGCTATAAATAGGGTCGCCCACAATGGGATGGCCTTGGTGCAAGCAATGAACTCGTATTTGATGCGTGCGGCCAGTATCTAACTTAAAGCTCAGCAATGAATAATCCCCTAAACGTTCTTTTAAACGCCAATTTGTGCAGGCATGTCTTCCATTCTGATCGGAAACAACAGCATATTTCTTTCTATCAACTGGATGCCTCCCGATAGGACCAATGATTATTCCTTCTTCACCTTTAGGTACACCATGAACCACAGCAAGATAATTACGTGATGCAATACGAGTTTGAATCTGCTTTTGCAAACTCACCAAAGATTCCTGATTCTTAGCAATAACAATGCAACCTGTTGTATCCTTATCAAGACGATGAACTATGCCGGGCCTAAGTTTTCCATTAATCCCTGGTAGGTCTCTACAATGATGTAAAACACCATTCACTAAAGTGCCATCTTTATTACCCGGTGCTGGGTGAACAGTTAGGCCTGAAGGTTTATTGATAACAATCAAATATTCATCTTCAAATAGGATATTTAGTTGCATTTTTTCTGGCTTTAAATATGGCAAAGGCTCAGGAGGTGGAATCCATAGGAGAACCTCATCATCTTTTCTTAGAGGTGTTTTAGAAAGTCCCTTACTTCCATTTACAAGAACATATCCTGCATCAATAAATTTCTGTATGCGACTACGACTTTGTTCTTGTCTTTGGCTAACCAACCAACGATCAAGTCTCATTGGCAATGGTCTGAGATAAATAAGCTTGACCAGCTCTCCTTCTCCTTCTCCAAATTCAGGTGTTTTCTCCTCAAGCTTCATGGCAGCTCCAAGGAAATCAAACCCAAATGAGATTTTCGAAAATCATCCAAAACCCTTTGCGCCATCCTCTCAATCTGCCCTGAGGTATTTCTTTGTGCCAAAAGGCTCAACCACTTCAAACATTCATCGGGTTCTGTTGGAAAAGGTATTCCGTAACGGGTATGCAAAATCTGATTAGAAACATCAACCTTGTTTTCTAACAAAGCCAGCATTTTCAAAAACTCAACTGCAACAACTTGAACGTCATATGCTCCCATCCCAATATCATCACAAATAGCAAGCAATAAAGCCGATTTCTGATTATCTAATCTTGGGGGTAATACTCCAGGAGCATCAAGCAAATCTAAACCTTGGCCAACTCTGACCCAACGTAAAGTCCTCGTAACACCAGCGCGCCTAGCGCTCGCAACAATCTTCTGACGCACCAATCTATTAATCAAAGCAGACTTGCCAACATTTGGAAAACCCAAAACGAGAGCGCGTACTGGCCGAATACGCATCCCCCTCGAAAGACGACGCTGATTGAGATGATCCCCAGCACGAATTGCAGCTTGCTGAATCTGCTTAACACCGGTACCTCTTTTCGCATCGCACCACCATGGTGTCTGGCCTTGATCCCTAAACCATTTATCCCATGAATGCATGGCTTCTCCAGAAACCATGTCACGTCGATTAATCACTAATAGATGCTGCTTACCCTGTATCCACTTCTTGAGATGCGGATGAGAAGTGGATATAGGAATCCTTGCATCACGTACTTCAATCACCAAATCAACTTTATCCAGTCCATTGGTTAATTGTTGCTCTGCTTTAGCTATATGGCCTGGATACCACTGGATAGTTGGAAAACTCACGGCACCACTAACACAGGACAAGGTGCCAACTGAATAACACGAACAGCAATACTTTCTTTTTCTTCCTCAAGGTTTATGCCCTTAGTACCCATCACAATCAAATCAACATTTTTTTCATCTGCTACATCACAAATCACAAAAGCAGGTTTCCCTTTTCTATTAAGTGCCTCACAAACAATTCCAGCCTGATGAGACCTATCCAAAATGGTTTCTAATATGTTCTTTCTCAACGTGGAATCATTTCCATCTGTACTCTCAGGATCTTCCACTACAAGCAAAATCAATTGGCTCTGTTGAGCGCTTGCCAAGTCCAAAGCCTTCTTTGCTGTATCAATTGCCTGACGAGGATGCCCTATTGGGAAAAGAACTGTTTCGAACAAATCAATCAGCTCCAACACTCAACTCTTATGTAGTAGAGCACTTCAACGTTATTTGGCCAACTGCACAGCAAGCCAAAAAGGCCACCAAAGGGTTAACCTCAGCCAGTTTAGTTACTTCACGAAATAACCATCATGGCGAAGCGTTCTCTATCTAACCTCAGCACAGCAGATCTCAGGGGCAAACGAGTCTTAGTTCGCGTGGACTTCAATGTTCCTCTAAATAATCAAGGCCAAATAACCGATGACACAAGGATCCGCGCAGCAATCCCAACAATTAATGATCTCATTCATAAAAGTGCGCGAGTGATCCTTTGTGCTCATTTCGGTAGACCAAAGGGAGAAGTCAAAGAAGGAATGCGCCTCACACCTGTTGCTGCTCGCCTAAGTGAGCTGCTCAATAAACAAGTTCAAAAAAGCAATAGTTGCATTGGCGAAGACGCATCAAACAAAGTGGCCGCCATGGAAAATGGTGACGTTTTACTTCTAGAGAATGTCCGTTTCTTCGCTGAAGAAGAAAAAAATGAACCGGGTTTTGCTAAAAGTCTGGCTTCCCTAGCAGAGGTTTATGTAAATGATGCATTTGGAGCAGCACATCGTGCACATGCTTCCACTGAAGGAGTTACCAAGTTCCTATCTCCAAATGTTGCCGGTTATCTAATGGAAAAAGAACTGCAATATCTCCAAGGGGCTATAGATCAACCCAAAAGGCCATTAGCAGCAATTGTAGGGGGCTCTAAAGTAAGTAGCAAAATAGGTGTTCTTGAGTCTTTAATCGACAAATGCGACAAGGTATTAATTGGTGGAGGGATGATATTTACCTTCTATAAAGCAAGAGGCCTAGATGTAGGAAAAAGCTTGATTGAAAATGACAAACTTGAACTTGCAAAAAACCTCGAAGAGAAAGCCAAAGCGAAAGGAGTGGAATTGTTATTGCCATCAGATGTTGTACTTGCTGATGATTTCTCTCCTGATGCCAATTCCAAAATCACATCTATAAATGCAATGCCAGATGGATGGATGGGTCTTGACATTGGTCCAGAATCAATCGCAACATTCCAATCAGCCCTAGAGAATTGTCAAACAGTCATTTGGAATGGACCTATGGGAGTATTTGAATTCGACAAATTTGCCAAGGGAACTAACGCTATAGCAAGCACACTTGCAAAAATTGGATCTACTGGTTGTTGTACCATTATTGGTGGTGGTGACTCAGTTGCAGCAGTTGAAAAAGCTGGTCTTGCTGAAAAGATGTCTCACATTTCTACTGGAGGTGGAGCAAGTTTAGAATTATTAGAAGGTAAAGTTCTACCTGGTGTAGCAGCTTTAGACGAAGCAAGCGGAACATGAAGGTGCAAGGCAATAATTATTTAATTAATTGCCAATTCTTCTTCTGTTGGGACAACTCTAACCAACTTCGTTACCGAAATAATTCCATTAGTATGAGCCAAAAGAATAGCCCAAGTCTGGGTCCCTGGGACAAGGGGAGCAAGTACTGATTTAAATAGTCCTCCCCCATGCATAGGCGCAAGCAATATCTCAGGACTCTCATCGCCATTAATCTGTTTACTTGTCAGGTCAATCAAACCTGCAGCAACAATTGATTCTCCTAATGGCTCATCAAATAAAACATCAATGTCATATCTACTACCAGTAAGGACAGCATCAGGTATTTGCAAAGTGATCGGAATTAAGTGATTATTGCTTCTAAGAATTGACTCCTCAAATAACAATTCCTGATCAATAATCTTTTCCTTGCGAGTACGAAAAGCCAGAATTTGTTTAGATTGAAAATGATAATCTTGTTCTTTTAATTTAGTGCTGCCATTAATAAATACTTCCAGAGTTGAACGGCCATCCTGAAGCTTGCTAGAGGGCTTCAAAAGCCATCTAGCATCTGGGAACCGAGTTTTCAACCTTCTAAAGCGAAGCAATAAATCAGAAGACTGCTCAACATCAAAGAAATTACTAAGAGTGCCCTCTGAAGAGCTATTTAATGCAGTCTCTATTTCATCAACTAACACCAGTGTGTCGCCTGCTCTTGATGAGGACAATCCCATCAAAATCATTAACGCCAACAGAGATGATGCAAAAACAGCCTTTGTTGAGTGTCGCAAGTTAGTGTTTGGTCTAATAAAGACAAGTTAATCGGCACTTCGCATAATGTGCCAAATACGATGCCAAAACTCCTTATTGCAGCAAGTGGAACAGGTGGACATATTTACCCCGCATTAGCAGTAGCAAAAGCTTTACCTGCCACCTGGCAATGCAGATGGATAGGTGTACCAGACAGACTTGAGGCAAAAATCATCCCGACTGAATACCACCTCACCACAGTTAGCGCGGGTGGACTACAAAATAGCTTTTTTCACAAACTTCTACGATTACTGCAAGCGCTTTCGGTAAGCCTAAAAATACGAAGGTTGATAAAAAAAGAAAAAATACAAGTAGTTTTTACAACAGGTGGATATATAGCAGCGCCTGCAATTTTAGCCGCAAGGCTATGCCAGATACCAGTTTTACTCCATGAATCCAATGTGATCCCTGGGAAAGTAACCCGCTTCATGGGGAGATTCTGCAAAGTGGTGGCTATCGGACTTCCAGATACAGCTAGACAGATCCCACGAATAAAGACGATCCTTACCGGAACGCCTGTTAGAGCAGAGTTTTATCAAATTCAACCTTTACCAACATGGGTACCTATCGGTTCAGGTCCCCTATTAATCGTTATAGGCGGTAGTCAAGGCGCTATAGGACTAAATCGAATGGTTAGACCTTTGTTACCATCTCTGCTAGAAGCAGGTTGCAGAGTTGTTCATATAACTGGAAACAATGATAAGGAAATTAATCATATAAACCATCCCAACCTCATTGAAAAAAAATTCACTGAAGAGGTCGCAGGGCTCCTTCAAAATGCAGACTTGGCTATTAGCAGAGCTGGTGCAGGTAGCATCAGTGAACTTGCCATATGTGGAACACCAAGTATTTTGGTGCCATTTCCGAATGCTTCCGATAGACATCAAGATGCGAATGCCTCATGTGTTGCATCATTTGGGGGAGCAGTGATAGTTCATCAACATAAAGCCAATGAATATAGTCTTAGAAACAACATTACTTATTTACTAAATCCACGACTATCAACAAAAGGGTCAAAAGAAGATCTTCTACTTACAATGAGCAAGCAAATAAGAAAATTAGCTGTTAAGGATGCTGAAAAAAGAATTGTCAAAATTTTAGAAGGGCTTATTTAATGGGATAGACAAGTTCCCAAAGCATTTACAATTCTTCTATTATCAAGTCGCCCTTTCAGAGATATTCTCAGCCATCGTTCATCAAGGTCAACAAAAGAGCGGCAGTCTCTTAATAAGATCCGTTTCTGAGCCATCTGCTTATTAATAGACAACATAGAAACATCTCCTTCTATAAGTAAAAAATTTGCAGCGGATGGATAAGGTGTGATTCCTGGAAGCTGATCCAAATTACGATATATCCATGCTCCCTCCTTCTCTACCCAGCGATGTACTCTTTGTATCCAACTTTCTACGGAAGGAGTATTCGTCATTAAATAAATTCCACCAGCTATTGCCAAGGCATTTAAAGGCCATGGATCACGCCAGTTCTTCCATCGTTCTAAGCGCTCAGGATCTCCAATCGCATAACCAATTCTTAACCCTGGCAAGGAAAATAGTTTTGTCAAACTACGAATAACAACCAAATTAGAATTATTAGCTATCAATGAGACAAGTGATTCATCCTCACCACATGGCACCAAAGGCAAAAAGGCCTCATCACAAATAACAAGCTTATAGTTAGGTAGACAACTCTTAATTGATTCTCTACTCCATAACTGCCCAGTAGGATTATGAGGATTAGTTATCCAAAGAACATCTGATTTAGGAGTCAATGGAAACAACTGTGGTCTAGTAGCTGACCATACCCTTGGTAAAGACTCATACCGAAAGGCTGCCTGCCAACAACGAAGAGCTCTTTCGTAATCAGCAAACCCTGGGGAAGGTAATGAACTTAACCCTTGAAAAGAAGCATCCCGAGCCGCCCAGGTAATTAATTCTGCAGCACCATTGCCTGGTAATACCATTGCAGCATCAATCTGATGCCATTTAGCAATGGCCTGACGCAACTCGAGATGATCCCTATCAGGATAGTGATGCAACACGTCTTCTCTAAGGGCTTTAACAAGACATCGACGTAAAGACTTACTCATTGGGAAAGGGACTAAAGATGCACTTGCGTCCAATAATTGATCAGGTCTACATCCCAGTCTTCTCCCTTCATAAATCAGGTTGCCACCATGCAAAGAAATTACTTCACTCATAAATCAATCAAAAAGGAGATGCTCAAGACAAATCTCGTATAGGGACTACTAGTCATACAGCCATACATGAAAAAATTTGAAATTATTCCCCACAGAATTGGTCGGAAAAGTGACAACCCATTCTGAACTAAGTCCATGGCACCTCACTACCGACTGCTTCCGAAATATGCCTAAATCCATGTTTCTCAAGCTGCATAAGGATGCCTTCTGAAATGCGAGGGACTAAATCGGGACCTTGAAAAATCCAACCTGTATAAAGCTGCACCAAAGAGGCACCCGCAGCAATTCGCTCCCAAGCGTCTTTTGAAGAAGAAATGCCCCCAACCCCTACAAGAGGAATAGATGACCCAACTATGGCTCTTAATCGTTTCAACACTTCCAAAGCTCTATCGCACAATGGTGTACCACTCAGACCTCCAGACTCCTCCTCGAGCGCTCGTCCAGTTTGAGTAAGAACTCTATTTTCTAAACCCAATCTATTTAAACTAGTATTCACAGCAATAATTCCTTCAAGACTTTCATCGGTAGCCAATCTTGCTAAATCGTCTATCTCTTGGTCTTTTAAGTCTGGAGCAATCTTTACCAATAAAGGCGGACAACCATCTAGACCACGCAACCGTTCCACTAAAAGCCTTAACTGTCTTGGTTGCTGAAGGTCTCTCAATCCTGGAGTATTTGGAGAGCTGACATTAAGCACTACATAATCGGCAAAAGGAGCCAACAATTCCAGGGAGGCAAAATAATCATTAGAAGCAAGCTCTAAAGGTGTAATACGAGACTTCCCTAAATTTATCCCTATAGGGAAAAGTCGCTGTCCTCGAGGAAGTAAAGCCTGCTGTTCAAGAGTTCTATACATAACCCGAGCCCCCTTATTATTAAATCCCATACGATTTAATGCAGCTTGTTCAGCAGCCAGCCGAAATAATCGAGGTCGAGGATTTCCTTCCTGAGCATTAAAAGTAACTGTACCAAGCTCAGCAAAACCGAATCCAAATCGATCCCAAATTCCAGCCGCAATACCATTCTTATCAAAACCTGCAGCCAGCCCTATGGGATTAGGGAAACAACAACCAAAAAGTCTTTGCTCAAGCCGCAAATCTAATCGCTGCAAATCTTTTGCCATATCTGATAAAAGTCCAGATAAAAAAGGCCACTCCCTTCGTCGTGACACTTGACCTAAAACAGCCAATGCAATCTGTGTCAACTGCTCAGCATCAAAACCTTCGTCATTCCTCAAGAGAGGACCAAACCATCGTTGATAAAGATGTGCAATTGGGCTTAAAGCAACTTGCGATTTCTCAGTCATTACATCGATCCTCTGATGAAATGATATTTTCCAAATTGTTCCGTAAACGCCACTTTTGGTTACTTAAAGGCTCAATAACCCAATCTCGCCAAACCCATGACTCAGTAATTGTTCGAATTTTTTCAATAGGCTCTTCGATTAATTGCGCGATCTCACCATCGCTGAGGGTATGACCAGAGTTGGCAAAATGATCTGCAAGCTCAAATCGTGTCAAAAGTTTCTGCAGATTCATTGGAGCAATATCCGAAATTGCTTTATCTCTAAGACTTGATTCGTGTGGAATTGAATTCTCTTGATGATCAGTCCTGGTATTTAGTTTGATCGAAAGACCTTTGGAAAAAGCAACAGCAATCTTATCCACACGATCATTATCCTTATCCCCGCTGTGGCCCTTTACATAAGCAAAAGGAACCTGTTGCAATCGAGCATGATCCAAAGCCAACCACAAGTCTTTATTTAATACAGCCTTACCAGACGACGTACGCCATCCATTTTTTTTCCAAGCTGTTATCCATTTCGTAAAACCATCAATCAAATATTTGCTGTCCGTGCGAATCTGCAAATCTGGATGCATTGAAAACTGCTTTAGTCGTTTTAATGCTTCTAAAGCCGCCTGCAACTCCATCCGATTATTTGTAGTTGACCTGACCTGTCCTCCAAATTCTTCTAAAAAGCCATTTTCAAAACGAAACAGGACAGCCCAACCCCCTGGACCTGGATTACCACTGCATGCACCATCAGTTGCAGCCGCTATTACCCTTCCTAGAGGTTGATCAGTCATAAAAAAAGTATGTCAATTTCTTCAAGCATTCATCCTGGAAACTGAATTAGGAACAATACAAATCCCTACTACCACATTCCAACAGAAAGCTAATAAAGTAAAGATCTTTCTATAGGACAGTTGAAATAGCGCCCCTTTTATAAGGCATAATCATGAGATAGGAAGTTATCTTTATGCTTGTGTGAGGGGTGAGGAATTTTTCAGGGTCGAAACAAGGAAAGACTCCTGGTGATTTCCACCTAAAAGACCCTGTCATAGACAGGGTCTTTTATTATTCTTAAATACATGAAAAATGCCGGCCAAAAATAAGCCAGCATCAGAGAAGAAAACAAAAAATATCAAGAGGAAAGTCTCAATATCAATCAAACAATCATTTAAGGGTGACCTTACCCCCAGCTGCTTCAATAGCCTTTTTGAGTGTTTCAGCTTCATCTTTTGCAACTCCTTCTTTAATGGTCTTAGGAGCTGCCTCAACCATAGCTTTGGCATCACCGAGACCAAGCCCTGTAGCTTCTCTCACTGCTTTCAAAACTTTGATCTTGGCTGAAGCCTCAAAGCTTTCAAGCACAACATCAAATTCAGTTTGTTCTTCAGCAGCTTCCCCAGGAGCTGCACCAGGTGCACCTGGTGCAGCCATAACTACACCAGCAGAAGCAGCAGCTGAGACTCCAAAAGCATCTTCAATTTGCTTGACAAGTTCAGAAGCCTCCAACAAAGAAAGAGTCTTTAAAGACTCAAGGATTTCATCAGTTTTTGCAGACATGAGTGGGATTCAGCAACAGATCAGAGTGGAAAATTAAAGTCGAAGCTTAGCTATTGCCTTTTTCGGCATGCTGGTTAATAGTCCTCGCTAGGCCAGAAGGAACCTCGTTAATACCCAATGCAACTTTGGTTGCAAGGGAATTAATTGCCCCAGCTATTTGAGCCATTAATGCCTCCTTCGAAGGCAGATTGCCAATAGCCTTAATCTCATCTTGAGAAAGTAGCTTGCCTTCAAACAAGCCCCCTTTTGTTTGAGATTTTTTGGTGTCCTTTTGAAAAGACTGAACAGCCTTAACTGCACCACCCACATCCCCTTTTACAAGGACAAAAGCATTTGTGCCTTTCAATAAGGATTCGAGATTCTCCCAAGCACTATTTCCATCAATAGCACGACGCATCAAGGTATTTTTTGTAACCTTGCATACACCATTCTGAGCCTGCAAACGATTTCGCAAGTCAGAAATTTCCTTGACAGAAAGTCCTTGATAATCAAGGACTAGTGCTAATTCAGCCTCATCGAGGAGTCCTTTTAACTCTTCGACAATCTGTTGCTTGCTCTCCAGAGTGCGGCCCATAGTATTTGGATCGAGTCAGGTGAACAAGCTGGACATGCAGCCGGAGCTCAGCTCCATTATTGGAAACGAGGCCGCATTAGTTCATATCCCTAGGGGAAAACCTTAGCGTTCACCTCGGCAGGAATTATAAAATTCAAATTTGATGTAATCACATCAAAAAGAATTTGTTACCTGCTGTCTTTGGCCGGGAGCACGCCCGTTGGCTTTCGCCATATATAAGATACAACAAAACGGTTACCCTTCTTGCTGCATATCTTGTAGTGCTGTGACATCCACTGCCACTGAAGGACCCATTGTAGAAGTCAAATAAAGACTCTTCCAGTAACGGCCCTTAGCACCACTTGGCTTATTGCGATCAATAGATTCCTGCAAAGTTCTCAAATTTTCCAGCAAGTCTTCTGCTTTAAAGCTTGCCTTGCCAAATCGAACATGAACAATACCTGCACGATCAGCTCTGAATTCCAATTTCCCAGCTTTAAATTCCTTAATTGCAGACTTCAAATCAGTCGTAACTGTGCCAGCTTTGGGATTAGGCATCAAGCCACGTGGTCCTAAAACTCGACCCAACTTTGCGACCTTAGGCATCATCTCGGGAGTAGAAATAAGTAAATCAAACTCCATCGAACCTTTAGAAATAGTCTCTACCAGCTCATCCTCTCCAACAAGATCTGCTCCTGCAGATTTTGCTTCAGCCACCTTTTCTCCTTTTGCTATTACAGCAATACGAACAGCTTGACCAGTTCCATTTGGCAGCGCAACGGTAGTCCTCAATTGTTGGTCTGTATATTTAGGATCTATCCCTAAACGAGCGTGAACTTCCAAGGTCTCGTCAAACTTGGCTGTAGCATTTTCTTGGACAAGTTTTATTGCCTCTAAAGGGGAATAGATTCGATCTTCAACCTTTGCAGAAAGATTGCTAAAGCGCTTTGATAGTTTTTTCATAACAAAATTGGGGTGCTAACGGCAAAACTTGCCTTCCCCATAAATGAACAAGAGAAAGATTAACCCCTAAGAGGACTTTAGAAAGACTTAATCACTAATAGAGACTCCCATATTGCGAGCAGTGCCCTCAATAATACGCATTGCAGAGTCAACCGTGCTGCAATTTAAATCAGGGAGTTTTGTCTTAGCTATTTCCTCCAATTGGGCACGCGTAATTGTACCAACCGTTCCCTTTGCAGATTCACCAGATCCTTTCTCAATACCTGCAGCTTTGGTAATGAGTACCGATGCTGGAGGAGTCTTGGTAATGAAGGTAAAACTTCTGTCTTCAAAGACAGAAATTTCCACAGGGATCACAAATCCCGCTTTGTCCTGAGTTCGAGCGTTGTACTCCTTACAGAACGCCATGATATTGACCCCATGCTGACCGAGGGCTGGACCCACCGGTGGCGCGGGATTCGCTTTGCCGGCCTGGAGGGCCAACTTAATCACGGCTACTACTTTCTTTGCCATCAGCTAGGGGTGTTAGACAATTGCGGATACCTGTCAAAAAGACAAGCTTTACGAGATAAGTAGTGAACCTACCTCTCAGGCCGCCCTCCGCAGGGAGACGGCCCTGAAAAAATTAATTCTGTTTGCTTATTTGAGAGAACTCGAGTTCCACTGGGGTTTCCCGACCAAAAATGGAAAGGAGAGCCTTCAACTTGTTCCTCTCGCCAGAAACTTCTATAACTTCTCCCTGAAAATCTTTAAAAGGTCCAGCAGTCACAAGAATTTGATCTCCTTCCGTGAGGTCAAGCTTCACAACAGTCTTCTTCTCAGCAGCCCTCTTAAATATTCGATCAACTTCTTGACGGCTTAAGGGTCGTGGCTTGATATGCCCCCTCGCCTTACCGGTAGCACGTCTATCCTCAGCTCCGACAAAATTAATAACGTTGGGTGTACTGCGGACAGCCATCATAGTGTCTTCATCCAACACCATACGAACTAAAACATAGCCAGGAAAAACCTTCTCTTCCGTAGATTGTCTAGTCCCATCTTTCTTCAATTTCACCGCAGGCGTTTGAGGTATTTCTATCTCTAATATTCGATTACTAACTCCCAAGGTAAGAGCCCTTTGCTCCAAAGTTGCCTTTACTTTCTTTTCACAACTGGAAGCAACCTGTATTGCATACCACCGTGCAACACTTGTTTTAGCCACCGAAACAGTTTCAAGGGCCAAATCAGATTCTTGTTGAGGTTTGGTATCGAACTCAGACACTTGTGGAAAAATATAGAAAAATGGGCTGAAAGACCAAGCGAATGTTTAGTCAACGAAAGATTTGGGAAGCACCCCAGCCGTAAAAACGACTTACTGCAGCAATAGATGCAGCCGAAAGACTGACCATCAAAATTACTGCGATCGATTCGCTGAATAACTGCTGGCGACTAGGCCAGACAACCAGCTTCAGCTCATCATAAGTAGCAGCAATAAAACTACGCTTTGGAGCTGAAGTAGCCTCTGAGGGTGAGCTATCGGATGCAGTTTCCTCTGAAGATGGACTAGTCACGAAGCTAAAACCAGAAGCTAATACCGGTGTTAATGCACACTCGGGCAGGCTGATACATTAACGGATTAAGGTTGACTTAGTCTTCTGGAACAAAAAGAAACGGTTCTGACTGGCTCATACCAACCTTTACACGTAAAGCACAAAAACCTTTAAAGCGCTCCTCCAACAATTCAGTAGCCAAAGGATTTTCAAGCCTTCTTCGCAATACTCGCCTTAAGGGGCGGGCTCCATATTCAGGCTGATATCCCTCAGCGGCAAGAGAAACAACAACTTGATCATCGACTCTTAACTCAAGTTCCTGTTCCGCAAGTAAAGAAGCAAGATCAGCTAATTGAAGTCGAACAATCTTCTGAAGATGATTTGGCTGAAGAGGAAGGAATCGGATAACTTCATCAATTCGATTTAAAAATTCCGGACGAAACTGCTTTGCCAGAGAAAGGTCAACCTGCTTTTTCAAAATTTGCTCCAGCGCGACAGAATCTCCATCTTCCTTTTCAGTCAACCTTGCTTTTTCTAAGATTTCTCGACTTGCAAGATTACTCGTCATAACAATTACCGTATGACGGAAATCAACTGTCCTCCCTTGCGAATCAGTTAAACGTCCATCATCAAGCACCTGTAAAAGTAAATTAAAAACATCTGGATGAGCCTTCTCTATTTCATCTAAAAGCAAAACTGCATAGGGCCGTCTTCGAACGGCTTCAGTAAGCTGACCCCCTTCTTCATATCCAACATAACCAGGTGGTGCGCCCAAAAGGCGTGCTACTGCATTCCTTTCCATAAACTCACTCATATCTAACCTCACCAGAGCATCTTCTTCATCAAACAAAGAAGATGCCAAAGCCTTAGCTAATTCTGTCTTACCAACGCCAGTAGGGCCTAAAAAAAGAAATGATCCAACTGGCCTACGAGGATCTTTCATCCCTGCCCTGGCCCTCCTTATAGCTGCAGAAACAGCCTTAATAGCTTCCAGTTGACCCACAACTCTTTCAGACAAATAATCCTCAAGTTCTAACAGCTTTTGTCTTTCCCCAGCCAATAACCTCTGAACTGGTATACCTGTCCACCGAGCCACTACATCCGCAACATCTTCTGGCTCAACCTGTTCACGAAGCAATGCTGTTCCTGCTGCTTGGGCTTTAGCCAAAGAATTCTCTAACTCTGATCGTCGTTGTTGTACAACAATAAGGTGGTCATATTGCAACCTAGCGGCATCCTCAAGATCACCTAAATGTTCAGCTTCAGCAATAGCAGTACGGAGATCTTCATCCTGTTGAAGAAGCTTTCTTAACTCAATAACCTGATCCAATTCCTCTTGCCAATTCTCCTTCAGATCAGATAAATAAGAGGCAGCCGAAAGACGTGCTTTTTGTAGCTCCATTCTTTCTGATTGTTTTGCCTCATTAGAAGCCAGCAAAGCCATTTCAATACGACGTAGCTCTACCTCAGCCTCCTCAATAACCTGTGGCTTTGAAGTGACTTCCATCTTCAATTGAGCAGAAGCTTCATCAATCAAATCAATAGCTTTATCAGGCAAACAACGATCACTTATATAACGATCTGCTAAACGATTGGCCGCCTGAACAGCAGCATCAGTAATTGCAACCCCATGATGCAGTTCATATCTTTCCTTCAAACCACGCAAAATCTGAAGACTTAGATCCAGGCTGGGCTCCTTAATGTCAACCTGCTGAAAACGACGACTAAAGGCCTGATCCTTTTCGATCGATCTACGATAATTTTCTGAAGTTGTAGCTCCTATACACCTCAAATCACCTCTTGCAAGAAGTGGTTTTAACAAACTTCCGGCATCAGAACTAGACCTGTCATTACTTACTAAAGCATGTAACTCATCAATAAAAAGAATTACACCTGCATCTGGATCACTCACCTCAGTCAAAACTGCTCTTAATCGCTCTTCAAATTGACCCCGGAATTTCGCGCCAGCAATTAATGCCCCTAAATCAAGGGCAACCAATCTCAGCCCTTTCAGCAAATCAGGAACATCCCCATTAACAATTCGTTGGGCTAAAAGCTCAACAATTGCTGTCTTCCCTACACCAGGGGCACCTATAAGAACGGGATTATTCTTACCCCTTCGCGAAAGAACCTTGATCAACCTACGAATCTCAGGATCGCGACCAATAACAGGATCTAATTCCCCTTGCTGTGCAGCTGATGTCAAATCTCGACCATACAAATCAATAGCCTTTGGCTCTTGAACTAACTCCAAGGAAGATGACTCAGGAGAAGTTTTGGTTGCTTCTGAAATCAGTCCAGATTCCAAAGAAGTTGTTTGCTCATTAGTATTTACCCTTGTAGAAGTTGCTTGCTTATTGGTATTTACCCTTGGAGAAGTTGCTTGCTTATTGGTATTTACCCTTGAAGTTGCCTTGTCTGGTGGAGATGCAACACGAGAAAATTTACTTTTACTAGATGCATTTGGCAGTCGCCTCAATTCCACTTCTAATCTTTGTCCAGGTAGCCCAAGCTCATCAAATAACTCTGCGCCAATTCTGGAATCTTTACCTAACGCGATTAAGAGATGGGAAACATCAATTAATCGAGAGCCCCAACGCACTCGGGAACGCTCAGCCTCTTCCAGTAAATTTTCCAAGTCTTCCCCAATAAATAATTCGTCACTACGTGACATTGGCTGGTCAGACATAAACGCTTCTAAACGATCTAACAACTCTGCATTGTCAATAGGAAGACCATCTAACCAATTTTTATAGGAAATATCACTAAAAAGAGCCTGCATTAAATGCTCTACATCAAGATCCTGATGGCGCCATCTCCGAGCCAAATCTTGCGCAGCCAACAAAAGATCCCATGCATCGTCACTAAAAAGATCAGGCTGTGTCGTGAGGCTACCCTGATTAGAAAATCTAGTCCCAGTCTGGAAATTCATTAGCTTTAAATCACAGCCTGACGGGAATTCATCTGAATCAGTTCGATCTTGTAACCATCTGGATCCTCAACAAATGCAATCACAGTATTTCCATGTTTCATTGGTCCAGGATCTCTTACCACAATGCCCCCTCGTTCTGCTATCGCAGTACAAGCTGACCAAATATCATCAACTCCCAATGCAATGTGCCCATAACCTTCCCCAAGCTCATAATTATCTTTGTCCCAGTTGTGCGTTAATTCCAACACAGTATTCTCACTTTCATCCCCATACCCAACAAATGCCAAAGTAAAGCGTCCAGACGGGTAATCCTTACGCCTTAAAAGGCTCATACCCAATACCTCGGTATAAAAAATCAAAGACCTCTCAAGGTCTCCAACTCTGAGCATCGTGTGCAACATCCGCATAACTATCGACTCTGAACACCGAGCCAGCTAAGTTCATTCTGCTCTTACAAAGCGCTTGGTCCACCCATATGAAGATCTAGTAGTGCAATCGCACATATTGCTAGACCAGTGGGAGACCAAACAAGTTCATACAAAAACATTACCTATCAATTGTGATCGATTCCCTCGACCTTGTCATTGATACCATTTTTGCCAGAGAGGTTCTTGACTCTCGAGGTAACCCAACCGTCGAAGCCGATGTCCTACTAGAAGGAGGCGCTCTTGGTAGAGCAATCGTTCCGAGCGGGGCCAGCACAGGTGCCCACGAAGCGCACGAGATGCGAGATGGTGAAACCAGATATATGGGAAAGGGAGTAACAAAAGCTATTAATGCTATTCAAGAGCAAATTTCCCCCTCGCTCTGTGGTCTGGTTGCACATGATCAAGCAACTATTGACCAAGCAATGAAAGATCTAGATGGAACTAGCAACAAATCAAATCTTGGTGCTAACGCAATCCTGGCTGTAAGCATCGCAACTGCCAGAGCCT
>QCFP01000014.1 GCA_003280185.1 Prochlorococcus sp. AG-363-L02 | reverse complement strand
ACGCTCCCAGCGACAACAGCTCATTTAAGAGTAACTAGCCAAAGTTTCACGAAACAATGCCTCAATGGAGTCGTCTCAGCTGGAGAGTTCGAATGGTCTTTTAGCTGGTCCTTTGGTACAGGAAAGCTTCTTGTTGAGCCTTCTCTTGGCAGAGCGCTAATAGAAGATGCCTTACTGCGCTTCCTTATTAGAGCTGACTACAATCTTGAGCCTGGAGGAGATTACGTGTTTACTGTGAGAGCTCGTTTCTAACTCTTTGAGGCCCTGGCCAAGTAAATTTTTTTTCTAAAAAATCTTCAAGGAGAACTAATGCAGCCACAGCATCTAAATCATTTGGCGGAAGAAGAAGTCCCTTTGGGAACCAACCTAAAAGCTTACTTATTGGCCATAGTTCGTAATAACGATTTCTTGCTCGAATAGTTGTACCTTTTTCATTAACGAGTGTCACAGGCAAGATCTCTCTCAATATCCCATACACCTCTGAACTAGATGTTCCATTCCCTAAAATCAGTCTTTCTATTTTTGCCTTCTCCTTCCACTGGAGAACTATCTCTCGGACTCTTTTTGGTGAAGCTATTTTCCCATCTAAGACAATGCCAAGCTGTGGGGCAACCAAAACAAGCCCACATTTATGACGTCCGGGATCTATCGATACAAGACATTCCATAAGAGTTATCTAAATCGTTTTTTTTGTTTTTTTTCTACTAGCTTAAGCCTCACATATAACGGATCTGCCGTCTTACTGTTTCTTAAAGCAATCGCTTCTAATTGAACAATATCATCCGATCTTTCCATAATCACTTGACCAAGCTCATTAAGTGAGTTCGAGTCATATCTTAATCCAGTTGCAAGTGAACCTCTTCTTTTAGCCTCTGCCAATGCAGAGGCTAAAAGAAGCTTTAAACGATTACGAACAGATGAAGAATTGCGCTCATTTGCCTTTGTTATTGTGGTTGCCAAAACTTCGCCTTTTTCAACAACCTTTATATTCGGGCGAACTTCTGGAAAACCATATACCACATTTTCCCCTAGCAAAACATTAGCTGCGGAACGAAAGTTAACCACCCATGTCCCTTCCTGACGTATTACTTTCTCAAGTAATTTAATATCATTTTTTGGGACTAATAATATCTGCCTATTGGCCTTTTCCCCTGGTCTAACAAGGCTAAAGGCCTCAGAGTTAGCCTGCTGCAATAGACGATCAATAACACTCTTAGCTTGCTCAGGTTTTTGCAGCCTAAGAGTTGCTGTTGCCAATGGTTGTCCACTACTTATAACTACGTTGCCACTTCTTAATGCAATCAAATTTGATTCAAGCTCTTTAAGTTCCTTTTCTCCAGAAATAATTCTTCTACGAACTCTACCTAATTCTAATTCTGTCTTTTTCATATCTTCGTCTTTCTTCACCTGCGCTAGCCGACTTATCTTAAGAGCTTCTCTACTACTCTTAAGTCTTAATTCCAAATCGCTAAGTTCAAAAAGTCCTACACGCAATTGTCGGCTCACAAGCAACATGAAGCCAAAAGAAACAGCACTAATCAGACTTCCAGTTAATACTGTTATTAATACAGCAGTGCTCCTCGGCCGCAAATTAAAAACACTTAATCTTGCTTTGCCTACGCGGCTTCCCAAACGATCTCCAAGAGTGGACAGAACACCCCCAAGAATCAACAAAGAAAAAATCAGCAGCCAACCAGTCACATCAAAGGTAATTCAAAAAAAGAAGGTTTTCTAGGCCTAATGAGTTGATCCGGAGCAGAACCTAGCTAAATCGCTTAGCAAGAGCAATTGGATCAAAAACAGTAATTTTCTTGCGCTCAATCTGCACTAGGCCAGAGCTCCTTAAATCTCCCAATAGACGAGTAATTGTGACCCTAGTGGAGCCTATCGCCTCAGCAATTGCTTGATGGGACAGTTTTAGGTCAATAGTTATGCCTTCCTTCTTTGGAACCCCAAAATCTCTGCATAAAACTAGTAAAAAGCTCACTAATCTCGAAGACATGTCTCGATGAGTAAGAGTCTCGATCATAGTTTCGGTTTGTAATATCCGACTCGAAAGTCCCTGTAAAAGCAATAATCCCACCTTCGGATCATTCTCCATGGCCAGCTTGACAGAGGTTGCTGGCGCTGTTGTCATCTCAACACGAGTAAAGGCTACTGCGTGATAAAAACGATCTGAACGATGGCCTGTTAGCAAAGACAGAACTCCAAAAAGACTGTTCTCTCTGAGCATTGCCACTGTAATTTCCTCCCCAGACTCATAAACCCTTGAAAGCTTTACTGCACCACGACGTATCAAATAAACCCTCTCGGCTGGATCACCTGGAAAAAAAATCGTCTTTGATCTAGCAACAATATCAATAGATGCTCCATCTAAACCACGGATTACCTGGTGAAGAGTTTTGTCTTCTGATGGAACTAAATTTCCCAACTTTAAAGCTTCTTTCCTAGAAGGATGAGGGGAGTAACGACTAAAGCCGGATGTAACGCCGGCCATAAACGCAAAGTATATTTGTTGAAATTAAGCAGCTTGAGAGAAATCTCATGTAGCAATAATCACTGTTTTCAGTCTTAATGCTCTAATGATGCTTTCTGGGAAGCAAACAAACTTTCCAGGCCCACTTCTGCCATATCTAACAAGCCATTTAGCTGAGGTCTAGTAAAGGAAGCTCTCTCAGCAGTTCCTTGGCATTCCAGAAGGTGACCACCCGGGGACATAACTACATTGAAATCTACATCTGCATTTGCATCCTCAGAATAATTTAGATCCAAAAACCCTTCTCCATCCAACAAACCAACTGACACCGCTGCTACCTGTCTAACTACAGGGTTCCTTTGTAATACACCTTGCCGGGTCAAGATCTCACCAGCACGGTATAAAGCCATCCAGGCACCAGTAATTGCAGTCGTTCGAGTCCCCGCATCAGCCTGTATCACATCACAATCAACCAACAAAGTCCTTTCCCCTAATACTTTCATATCCAAAACAGATCGCAAACTTCTTCCTATAAGTCGCTGAATCTCTTGTGTTCTTCCTGACAACTTCAAAAACTCTCGGGTCTGCCTTTGGGGAGTTGATCCGGGCAAGAGACGATATTCGGCACTTAACCATCCTTTTCCGTCCCCTTCCCTCCATTTTGGAATGTTCTCATTCAGGCTAATGCTGCAAATTACAGAGGTTTTACCTGATTGAACTATCAATGAGCTCAGAGCAAAGCCCATTGGTTCCCATGTCACTTTGAAAGGTCGCAAATCCGAAGGTGAACGACCATCCGATCTTTTGTCAGTAGTGATAGGCATTTTTAATCTTAAAAGTTCAACAAGCACATCTACACTACCTATAGTGTAGATGTGCTTGTTATAAACGATTACGCCGCTAGATTTCTTGTTAGTTCAATTACAGTGAATTCGCTCGCGATAAATGTCCGCATGTCCCAACCTCAATGATGGTCTTCGTACGCATCAGCCAAGCCCTTCTCCAGCCCTAGAAAGTCTTGATCTTAAAAGCCATCAAGATAGATTCAAAGCAGTCCCCCTCCATCTAGTAAAACCAGAAGGGCAACTTCACATCCACACAGCTCCGTACCGAGGAAGCTTTTCGATGGTTCTAAGTACAGCAATAAGAACTGCAGGACTAGGGAGTCGCGTAATGATTGCCCAATTCTTAAAAGGTGGGGTCAACCAAGGTCCTGAAGGATCTATAGATCTTTGCGGAAAGCTCTCATGGATAAGGCCTGCAATCGAACGCTGTATCCCGATGCAATCCCCCACAAACAAAAGGCAAAGCGATTCCGAACCTGAAACGAAAGCAGTCCAAACAATTTGGGAAATCTGCAAAAAACACTTATTAAAAGGCGATCTCGATCAACTGGTTCTGGACGAAATCGGCCTAGCCATCTCTTTGGGGTATCTAAACAATGAGATTGTGATGGAAACTCTAGAGCAACGTCCTAGAACGATGGATATCATCCTCACTGGGCCATCCATCCCTGAGCCAATCATGACAATGGCAGATCAAATTACCGAATTGCGCTTTGGAATCTAATGCTTAAAAACGACCGTTGGATTACTGAACAAGCAACCGCAGGAATGCTTGTTCCCTTTCAAAAAGGACTTGTTAGGCATCTAGAGCCGACTAAAAGCCAAAAACCTGTATTGAGCTTTGGTTGCTCTTCTTATGGATATGACCTTCGTCTTTCCTCAAAAGAATTCTTGATATTCCGACACGTACCTGGAACAGTTATGAACCCAAAAAGATTCAATCCCGCAAATCTGGAATCAACTCCCCTGCAAACAGACGAAGACGGAGACTATTTCATACTTCCAGCACATTCCTATGGATTGGGCGTAGCTCTAGAAAAGATGAAAGTTCCATCTAACATTACGGTTGTTTGCTTAGGTAAAAGTACATATGCGCGACTTGGAATCATTGTCAACACAACACCAGCTGAAGCCAGTTGGGAAGGGCACTTAACCCTAGAATTTAGTAATAGTTCAGGAGCAGACTGTAGGATCTACGCTAACGAAGGAATCTGCCAACTCCTCTTTTTTGAAGGCGACCCTTGCGAAACAACCTATAGCGATAGGAAAGGCAAATATCAACATCAGCCTGAAAAGGTTACTCTTGCAAAGATCTAGCCTGGGGGGCTATTTTTTCAAGCCCAATCGTCTAACTCAAAAGGGAAAAACCAATCACAACTTCGTACAAATAAAAAGATGAATCTAGCAAAGGAAATTTCATGCTATAATTATTAAAAATTCTTGCCAATATGGCCCGCGTTGAACTTATAGCCATAACTCCAGACGCAGAAAAAACTATGGCATATATTGCCAGAGTTAGCAATCCCAAAAACCAAGAAAATAAAGATTATTCAGGACTATTAAAATATTGCATAAAAAATGAACATTGGAGTGTTTTTGAGCAGGCTTATATGACAATCAAAATCGAGACAAGTAGAGGCATCGCAGCACAAGTCTTAAGGCATAGATCATTTACCTTTCAAGAGTTTTCTCAAAGATATGCTGACAGTACGCAGTTAGGTGAAATACCCATTCCTGATCTCCGCCGCCAAGATGTAAAGAATAGGCAAAACTCAACTGACGACCTATCTCTTGAGAAAACTGAACTATTTAGAGAAAAAATAAAAACTCACTTTCAAAATTCACTTAAAATTTACGAAGCAATGCTTGCCGCTGGGGTAGCGAAAGAATGCGCTCGTTTTGTACTCCCCTTGGCGACTCCAACAAAAATATATATGTCTGGGTCATGTCGCTCTTGGATTCATTACATCAAATTACGTTCTGGGCATGGCACACAAAAAGAACATATGGATATTGCGAATGAATGTAAGAAGATTTTCTCTAGTAATTTTCCAACAGTATCAAAAGCTCTGGAATGGGTTTAATTATCTCAGAAGGCTCATGAATGGCTCATAGGTTTAGAGCTATTCTGATTTAATCTTGAGGTAGCAAGCTCAAATGAAGAGTGCTTCAAATCTTCTGAATTAAGCAGATTTGGTAAAGTTTCTTCCATAATTAATGCTTTAGCCACGACTTTTAATTCAGAAAAAGATCTAATTCCAATTGATGCTCCCAACAGTTTCCCTTCAGAGCTAAAGAAGTTTAACTGGGGTATGCCCTGAACATTATATTTTTCAATCAAATCGAGCCAGCGTGGATTATCAACATTTAAAAGTACTAAATCTAGCTTGTTAAGATTCTGGGCCTCTAATTCAAGCATATCTGATGACATTTCTTGGCAAGCTTCACACCAATCAGCATAGAATTCAAAAATTGTAGGTCTACCATTCTTCAAAGCCACCTCAGGGTCTAAAGACCGATCCGCTAGATTAGAAAGTGTCGCATCTGTGCTGACTTGTCCCTTTAGGAAGAACAAAAGAACTCCTAAAATTATCGCTACAGAGGCCAAGACAAATCTCTCCATAAGGCTCAGGTTGGTGGCGGTCTGATGAGACTTCATAAGCTGCCTTAATAAGATTCAATATTTCAACACATTTTATATTTTTAAACTAGAAAATTTATGTTTATATATGAGGTCACTAAAAAAGGAATGCAATATTTACGCAATTACAATGAATCTACCTTTACCCGACAAGCTGTCCAGTCGGGGGTTAAATAACTCCATAAATTCCCGAGTACTTTCTTAGTATAAAAACGTGTTTCAGGGTATGGAATTCGTTCTACCCATAATTCCGGGTCCAAATATGCTTCCTCTGAAAGCCAACTGTATACGATCGATGAACCAGCGTTGTAACTTGCCAAAACAAGAAAGGGATTACCTTCCCAAATCTCAAGTAGAGCTGCCAAATGGTGACCTCCTATTTCAAGATTGATAGAAGGTTCAGCAAGATATTTCCCCTCCAGAGAGGAATCTATATATTTCTGAGCCGTTAAAGGCATTAATTGCATTAAGCCTATTGCTCCTTGTGATGACTCAACTCCAGGAGAGAATCGGGACTCCTGGTTGGCAATAGCTAAAAGCAATTCGGGTCGAACCCCCGTTTGCTTAAAAGCATCACTGACTTCCTGCATAAATCTATAGGGATATTGACTTCTATGAAAAATATTTCTTTGAAAACAATCCACAAAAGTTTTTTCAAAAGCCAACTCGGACAACATTGCCAAGCCCATCCAAGAATCACCAACAGCTATCCTCAATCTGGCTTCTACAAGAGTTTCACTAAAGTCATGGTTTAACTGATCAACTTCTGAAAAATATAAGGCACGCCAAGTTTCCCAAGCAGTCTTTTCGAGCCCAAGTCGCCAAAGAAGATTTACTAAATTATCTTTACTAAATAATGGAGTCCAAGAGATTGGTGAGAATAGATAATTAGAAGGCTCTATTTCTCTTAACTTTGGGAAAGTGATATTTCCGAGCCGTTGATGGGCTCTCCAGGTGTAATAACTGGGCGGATGGTTCTCAATTAATTCAACCCATATATTGTTAGCTAAAAGAGTTTTACCTTTTTTGAACTGAATTAGACCTTCCCAAAACTTAATTCTTACCAAAATTGTTTCTGGGAGGTTTTTATAGCGAAGACTTGACAGCAGAGACTGAGCTTTATCCCATTCTTCTAATAGCAACGCCTGACGAGCTAATTCCCATTGCAGTTCCCATAATTCAGAGTCATCTCGCCAATCCTGAAAGCCTTCTAATGGTTTTTTATCAATTGACAATCGATCACTAGACATTGCAATGCTTTTAGCAGCATCCGTCAAGCCTGATGGCAAACCAGCCACCTCATCAACTGATAATCTTTTCAAGCGTAAAAGAAGCTTCAACCCAGCGATACTTTCTTTAGAATTTGGATGATTAATAAACAACTTCTTTAAAAAGGTCTTAGCTAACTCTTTATTCAATTCATCTCCCTTAACAAGACTTTTCGCTATCAGAAAAGTAATTCCTGGCTTACTAGGTGGTTCTTTCAGGCATTTCAATGCTGCCAAACCATCACCTAACTGAGCGAGAGCATTGGCTAATAATTCACGTTCCTTTTCTAAATGAATTTTTCCTGAGAATTCATCACAAGTTTTCCTAAATAATTGTTCAGCGCCATGCCAGCGAACACCCCATTTCGCTAAATGTTTAACACCTTGATAAGGATCAGCAACCTGTTCTTTAAGTTCCAATGCAGCTGCCAATGAAGCAGGATGGGCTGGGTAGAGCTGCATGATTTTCTTACGAAAATCTATCTCATCCCGACCAAGAACGTAATAAGCATCAGCACTAATGGGCGACAAAGGAAATCTTCTAAAAAGTTCTAGCCAAAAAACCTTTGCCAAAGGGTCCCCACCTAGCTTTCTTGCAGTTTCTGCATGTTTTTTTAAAACAATAGCTGCCAAAGGATTCTTCCCCCACCCTTGTGATTTCAAGAGTGTGTATTGCCTTTGTGGAGAATCTCCTGAAGCTGCAACCAGGAGTAATGCAGCATGTCTCCGCTGGGTAGGATCAAGGGACCACCTATATTTCTCCCATAATTGAGAACTTGATAGATTAGGGTTTAACTTTTCCTGAAAAGATCTAACAAGAGCCTGACCTCCCAAGATGGTTAACAAAGTCAGAAAGACAATAGCTGCTAACGCTTTAAATGGATGTTCAAGAGGCCCTCTCACTCGATCAAAGTTTTGTTTTGAGTATGGTGAAAATAAAGATTGATTTTAAAAATCTTTCAATTAGCCTACCTCGCGACCCTTTCCTTCACTTTAAGAGAAGGTTGCGAGATAACTTATAAACGTAAAATATCTAACGATCCCTAGAAGTCTTAATTTTATAGAAGTTTCTGTTTAGAAAAACTAATAAAGTCTTTTTAGAATTGTCTGTAATGAATCCCTTCTCGAGGAAAGATTGGCCTGAAACATTTTCCCTAAAGCTATAGCGACAATATATGATTAGCCCCTACTCCTTCGTTTTCCTTTTTAACTTCATGGACGAAGCTGACAACTATCCCTTGAAACCAAAGCAAGGGAAAATAAATATCAGCTTCGGTACCGATGGTATAAGGGGTCCCATAGGGACTGTATTAACTCCGTCTCTAGCACTTGAGCTTGGTTTCCTTTCTGGGGAAGTTCTCAATGGAGATGCTCCCATCCTGATTGGGATGGACTCTCGAACGAGTGGACCTATGCTTGCATCAGCACTTGCAGCAGGAATAATTGCTTCAGGTAAGGACGTTTGGGAGATAGGTCTATGCACAACACCTGCGATCCCTTGCCTAATTAAGAAATTTGGGCTTTCAGGAGGGTTGATGATTTCAGCTAGTCATAATCCACCTGGAGACAATGGGATTAAAATATTTGGTTGCGACGGAAAGAAACTTGATTACATCAGTCAAAAAATTATTGAGAATGGGTTAAATACTGAATATAAGAATTCTTCTGGCTCTAACTACCGGAAATCAGGCAAAACAACTAAGCGTCCTGAACTAGTTCAAAGCTATTGCCAAACACTATTAAATTTATTTGAGCCATACAGGCTCGATGGAATCCGAATTGTGCTTGACCTCTGTTGGGGATCAGCAACATCATGTGCCCTAGAACTATTTCAAAATCTAGGTGCTGATGTAACTGTTATTAATGGTGAGCCCAATGGAGATCTCATCAATGTTGATTGTGGTTCTACAAATCTTGCACAACTTCGAGCTGCTGTACTCAAAGAAAACGCTGCAATGGGTTTTGCTTTTGATGGGGATGCAGACAGGATGCTTGCATTAGATGAAAGAGGAAGGTTGATAGATGGCGATCATATCCTCTACTTATGGGGCTCTGAATTAAAAAAACAGCGCAAACTTCCTGGCAACAAACTTGTCGCAACAGTAATGTCAAACTTAGCTTTTGAACAAGCATGGAAAACAAACGGAGGAGTACTCGAGCGCACACCAGTAGGGGATCAACATGTCCATAAAGCAATGATTCAAAACGGAGCAGGATTAGGTGGTGAGCAATCAGGCCACATCCTCTCTACAGAGAATGGGCTCTCAGGTGACGGTCTCTTCTCTGCTCTCAAAATGGCAACGCTTAGTGTTAAAAGAGGACTATCACTAGCAAATTGGCGTGATGAAAGTTTCAAACCTTTCCCTCAGAAGCTTGTGAACATTCATATACAGAACAGTTGTGTTCGCAAGAGTTGGAATAATTGTGAACCCTTAAATGAGGCGATATCAAATGCAGAAGAACAAATGGGTGCTGATGGAAGAGTATTAGTAAGAGCTAGCGGTACAGAACCCTTACTTAGGTTAATGGTTGAAGCATCTAATCAAGATACTGTTGATTCCTGGACATCTGAACTTGCAGATCTTGCAGACCAACATCTAAATGCCGCCTAAAGTAGATGTTCTTGCAAGATCTACTCCTTAGTTTCAACCGAATCAGGCAAATTTAAACTAAAAGTAGCCAAACAGAAAAAAGCAACAATTTGTACTGCTGGTCTATAGAAAACAGTATCAGTAAATCCCATAACTATTAACCCAACAATGGAGGAAAGTGCACCTAAGCAAGGCAATGCCCAAGAAGAAAATGCCATCTTATTTAGACATTCCTTAAAAGCAGAAGTAACTATCTGCAAAATTGCATAGAATCCTAGGAAACCATTCTCAACAAGTATCTCTAATGGAACAGAGTAAGCACTTAATGCATTAAAAGTTGCCTTCTGGTAGGAGGTATATACGCTAATAAATGCAGAGTTTCCTGGTCCTATTCCCAGTAAAGGCCTATCTCTTATCATCTCAATCACAACTGACCATACGTTTATCCTGAAATTATTTGAACTATCATCACGACCTGCGATGATACTAAGAAGTCTAAATTTTATAGGCTCAATATAGTGATGCAGAAAAACTAATGAAGTGGCAACTATAAATACAAACAAGATAGACAATATACGTTTATTATTTAAAGTAAAAGCAATAGGCCGACAAAGAAACAAACCAGCAAGGAAGACAAATAAAGCTGCAAATGATCCCAGCCAGCCCCCTCTACTGTAGGTAAAGATTATAGAAAAAATTCCTAATATGAATGAGACAAATGCAAACAATTTACCCCCGACTCCAGTCCACCTAAATATTGCGACTATAGACAAAGGTAATACTGGGACCAAGTAACCCGCGAATAAGTTCGGATTCCCAAATGATCCATAAATTCGAAAGGCTCCCTCTGATAAAAAAGCCTGATCAGACCAAGAGCTTATCTGCTGAAGTGGGCCATAAATCTGACGCAAACCAACTACACATGCAAAGATTTCTCCGAAAAGCAGTGCCGCAAGAAGCCTGTCCCACCAGCGGCTTTCCAAGTGAAAAAGCTTCCTAAATAGGGAATAGATAATCAAATAAGCAAGCAACTTAATTAAACCTTTAGAGGCAAGAAAAGGTACAGGAGAAAAACATACTGAGAGTAAAGAAAGTACTAGAAAAATAAAAATCCAACTATCAGTTTCACCTATTTTTTTAGGGGGAGACAGGCGCAACCATACGATCCAAATCAACCCTACAAGAACCATCATTATTCCAAAACCTACCCTTGCCAAGAAAGGCAAGCTAGATAGTAATAAAATGAGCAAAAAGCCAGCCCAAAACTTTAGCTTTTCTTCTTTATCTATTAAGAGTTCCTTTAGGCCTTGATTCCTAAAAAGAAATGACTTTTTACTTCTTCCTTGAGCCATTATTTATCAGCCAAGTATTGATTTAGATCTAGTCATTTGCCAACTCTCCTCCAATACTGACAAAGGTGGTACCTTTTTATTATTTCTTTGATAAATCAGACTGTAAACAGGAAGTTTTTTCTTGATCGCATAAGTTTCTCTCTCTGTCGGAACACTCATCACACCACTTAAATTCTCTTGGGAGGAGGTCTCTACTCTTAAGGTGTAGCAATCACTTAATTCTATAAGCTCTGCCATAGAGTCAATTAACTCAGAAATATCACTCTTAATAAATAGCTCTCTCCCTTCATTAAGTACAGATGATAGAGCAATTAAAAGTGAAGGCTGTAATACTCTTCGTTTATAATGTCGTCTCTTAAACCAAGGGTCAGGGAACTGAATAGATACTCTTTGGAGCAAGTCTGTAGGCAGCTGATATAGCCAATCATCCAAGTTAACGTTTGCATTGCAAAAAAAGAAATTCAGGTTCTTTATTCCTAAAGCTTCAGAATCACGTTTTGCCAAATCTACAAGTTTTTGGCGAATCTCAACTCCTAAAAAATTCCAATTATCGTGCAAAGGTGCCAGGCCTAACAAGTACTGCCCTCTAGCCGAGCCTATGTCAAGGTGAAGGGGCAGTGTGGGGTCAGCAAATAATTGATTAACCGCTGGAAAAACCCTAGAGACTTGAAAAAAACGGCTTAGTGGATTGACATGTTGACGCACTATCTCTTGGTTGCAGAATTAATCCCCCTCGCCTCTTAGCTTAGAAGCAGCTAGAAGACACAATTACCACTTGTACTAAAACTCCCTAATAATCGCACCTTGCAAGATCAAACAGGCAACCCTTGGCTGAAGGATGCGCAAGCTTTCCGGTTTTACTCCATCCTCCTGTTCATATAAAATTACTCTTGAAGGGCTAACTCAATGCTTAGCTCTAAGAAATCTCCTTAAAGAAGCATTACTCAACAAGCGGCATTTCTTAATAGGTCCACGCGCGAAAGAATCCAAGGGCCAAGAAGGCCTGTACCTTAAAAAAGATTCCTTTACTTCTTTCCGTAGTGTCTCATTCAAACAAACTTGATGAACATTAACAATATAAGAACAAGCTCACAAATTTTTCCTTATCAACATTCCAAAGTGGGCTAAATACATTGATAATGGCCACTTCTAGAGTTATCACTTCGTGGAGAATTTCAGTTACAGCATTTTTGTAAACCTCTCATATCACCTTGCTGCTTACTTTGCCGTAGGACTTCCTTGCGTTCTAATGATCTGGTCTTATGCCCAAAAAGAAGCTTCGATGATCAGATTGATGTCAATCTATTGGAAGGTATCTAGCCTTCTTGCAATAAGCATGCTCTTACTAACTAACCAACGGCCAATTGGCTATTTGATCACCTTTCTAGCCCCAATACTAATGGTCCTATCAGTATGGTTCTGGGTGGATTTGAACGAGGAACTTGCTGATCTACCACCTTGGAGAGCATTACCCTTAACTGTACGCATTTGGCGATGGGCACTTACTGGTTTTGGACTGGTTGCCACCTTAGTTAGTGCCATGAGTCTTTCATGCATGCAAGCAACATCCCTACCACGTTGCATGGCCTGGGTTCATGGCCCTCAAGGCCTCCATCAACTGTTAGCAAAAGTTTTTGCCTTCCTGTTTGGAGGAAGCTGGACAGAGCCAGTGGCAGCTTTTATTGGATATCTAGCCCTAATCGCATATACGGTTGGCTTGTTGCAATGGCTCTTAGTACGACTACCCAAGCAAGGGAGAATCGCCGGAGAATTCTGAGCGCCCAAAGGGCTAATAAATTCAACTTACGCTGAAACACAACCATAAACTTGGCAATCGCAATCAACAACATAAAAGTCTTAGGACAAACTCATCTTCTTAAGAACTTATCAACCAAAATCTAAATTCGTTCTAAAATATTTATACACCTGCCACATAAATCGGGATGAGTATTACTAGACCCTGTATCTAATTCATAGTGCCAACATCTATTACATTTCATTCCTCTAGCTCTTGCTACCTCAATCAATGCAATCTGGTCTGATTGACTTGAAATTAATTCAGCCCATGGCTCCCCGCCTAGCTGCAATTGTGACACCAAAAACCAATCCCTTAAAACATCAGTTTCAGAATCCCCATTTGTATTCAACCAGTTAATTGCATCTATCAAGTTCTGACTTTTAAGTTCTACTCTAACTGCCGAATCTAGTGAAGACCCTAATTGTTGTTTGGACCTGCAATCCTCTAAGACCCTATTAATTAATCCTCTTAATTCACGTAACTGAAGCACATGGTCATTCAATGTAGAGTCTCTCCATGAATCCGGGGGAACAGGCCAAGCTCTTAGGAATACAGACTCTTCATTAACTGCATAAGGAAGGTTCTGCCAAATATCTTCTGCCATATGGCATAGCACAGGAGATATAAGCCCCGCCAGACTTTCTATCACTAATGAAAGAACTGTTTGACAAGTCCTTCTACGCCGGTCAGATGGGGCGCTAACATATAACCTATCTTTAGATATATCTAAATAAAAACTGGAGAGATCAGAAACACAGAAACTCTGGAGTATCTGGAAAAACCTTGAGAAATCATACTTGTCAAAAGCATCACTAACTTCATCAATAATCTGGGACGTTCTGTGCAACATCCAACGATCAATTAACGGCAACTCTTCCAGAGAGATAGCATCACTAGCTGGATTAAAGTCGTGAAGATTTCCCAATAGATAACGCGCAGTATTTCTTACTTTTCGATAAACATCACTAAGTTGCCTAAGAATACTTTCCCCAATTGGTACATCTACAGAATAATCAACTGAACTCACCCATAGTCTTAGAACATCAGCTCCATATGGTGGGTTTTTCTTCTGATTGCTACCACCTTCAATAATTACTTCTGGATCAACAATGTTGCCAAGAGATTTGCTCATCTTTCTACCTTTATCGTCCAACGCAAATCCATGAGTCAAGACTCTTCGGTATGGAGCCCTCCCTAATACGGCGACTGAAGTAAGCAAAGAAGATTGAAACCAGCCACGATGCTGATCTGAGCCTTCTAAATAAAGATCAGCAGGGCAATGAAGGTCACTCATTTTTTGAGTAACGGATGCCCAACTTGATCCAGAATCGAACCAAACATCCATAGTATCGGTTCCCTTACGCCAACGATTAGCTTCAGAGGCATACCTTTCTGGAAGGAGTTCCGACTCTTCTTTCTCCCACCAAATATCTGCGCCATGAACCTCTATCAAATCCTTGACATGTGAAATAACCTCAGGGTTCAGAAGCACCTGATCCCCATCTCTCTCATAAAACACAGGGATTGGGACTCCCCAAGTCCTTTGCCGTGAAATACACCAATCCCCTCTTTCACGAACCATTGATTCAATTCGATTTCGGCCTGAAGAAGGTAACCATTCAACAGCCTTAATTGACTTCAAAACATCAGCTCGAAAACCTTCTACGGAAGCAAACCATTGTTCAGTTGCTCTGAAAATTGTTGGCTTTTTAGTTCTCCAATCATATGGATATCTATGTTCGTAAGCTACATGCCTTAAAAGAGCTTTTTCATTCTGAAGCGCCTTAATAATCTCTTGATTAGCCTCTCCTAAAACATTTAAACCAGCAAACTTTCCTGCTTCCGCTGTAAGTGTCCCAGTTTCATCAACAGGGCAAAGCACTTGCAAGCCATACTTCTTTCCTGTATTGAAATCATCAAGACCATGACCAGGAGCAGTATGCACAAGACCCGTTCCAGATTCAGTAGTTATATAGTCACCTCCTATTACGACTGGACTTTTTCTGTCAGCAATAGGATTGTTATAGAGAATTCCCTGCAGAAGATGACCTTTAACATTGGCAAGTAACTTTAATGAGGAGGAAATTTTCTCACTTATTTCTTCCATAAGTTTTGCCGCAAGTATAAGAATCCTCCCGTCACTGTCCTCAGCAAATGCATAATCAAGATTCTGATTAATAGAAATGGCAAGGTTTGCTGGAAGAGTCCATGGAGTAGTAGTCCAAATTGCCAATTTCACCTTTTTTGCAATCTCGGAAGCCTCCTTGGGTAACTCAACTCCCTGAGTGAGAAGTATTGCTCTCAGGTTTTCTGGGAGCTCTATTACTGGAAAAGCAACATAAATGCTTGGGCTAACATGACCATCTGGATATTCAAGCTCTGCCTCTGCAAGGGCTGTCTGAGAGCTAGGACTCCAATGTACCGGTTTCAAACCACGGTAAATATGGCCCTTCAAAGCCATTGTTCCAAAGAGTTCGATTTGTGCAGCTTCGTATTCCCTATTAAGAGTTAAGTAAGGGTTCTCCCAATCAGCCCAAACCCCCCATCTACGAAAACCTTTCATTTGCTGTTGAACCTGCTTCCTCGCATATCCAGCAGCTTTTTTTCTTAGTTTTAAAGGAGTTAATGATTTACGTTGCTGCTCATCTAAGCCTTGCAAAACCTTAAGTTCTATAGGGAGACCATGGCAGTCCCAACCAGGAATAAAACGAACCTTCCGACCTCTGAGAATCTGATATTTATTAATTATGTCCTTAAGAACTTTATTTAAGGCATGCCCCATATGCAGAGAACCATTGGCATATGGAGGCCCATCATGAAGAGTAAATATTGGCCCCTTATTAGAAAGTCCAAGATTTAAATCGACTCCTTTTTTCTTCCAAAACTCCTGAATTTCAGGTTCTCGCACAATTGCGTTAGCACGCATTCCGAATCCTGTCTTTAAAAGATTCAAGGTTTCCTTGTATGTGGATTGGGCTTTGGAGCCCTGAGCTTTCTTCTCAGTCACAATGGTGCTATAGCAAAGGAATTAGAAGCCTTATGGCTTCTCTTCAGTTGATTCAGCTTCAATTCCAATACTGACTCTATTAACTTGATGAGCAACACGCAAAGGTTTAACAGCCAAGTTCGAAAAAGATAAAAAGAGATCCCCAAATAACCACGCAAAGGCGGCTCGGTTGAGGAAGAACTAGGGAAGAGCAACATCAGTCCCAAACTACACACAGCAAGCAAAAATCTCCCACTACCATCGTGAGCATATGCCTTTAAATAGGCCTGTTTCCATAGCTAAGAGCTTTAAATAGAAAAATCCCCAAAGGGATCTCAAATAATTTCCAGGCTAAATTGGTCTACAGATCTACTCATTAATCATTCTCAAGGAACTAACGCAATGATAGGGTGAATTTAGGTCTTCGCAGTCGCTGAGATCCATTGGCCCATCTGGCGGAATTGGTAGACGCGCTGGTTTTAGGTACCAGTGGCTTCGGTCGTGGGGGTTCAAGTCCCCCGGTGGGCATTAGTTTTAGCTTGATTTGGTATTGCTTTTTCCATTAATCAAATGCAATGACAAAAACAATATCTAATGAACTTGTGACCGATGAGCCAGAGCAGCATTTGCATTCCCCTTTTAACTGGCAAAAAGCTCTTAATAAATATGTAGATCCACCAAATCAATGGAATCCAACTCTAGGGCTATTTCTAGGAGGCTATGCCTTAGCAACAATAACTATTTGGCAGTGGTACCAAGGGAATTGGCCACTACCAGTGCTTGTTGGCTTTGCATTCCTTTCTCTTCACATGGAAGGGACCGTTATTCACGATGCATGCCATAACGCTGCACACCCAAATCGATGGGTCAATCAAGCCATGGGGCATGGTGCTGCCATATTGCTTGGTTTTAGCTTTCCTGTATTTACGAGAGTTCATCTTCAGCACCATTCTCATGTAAATGATCCCAAAAACGATCCTGATCACATCGTCAGTACTTTTGGGCCGGTTTGGTTAATTGCACCCAGATTTTTTTATCATGAATACTTTTTCTTCAAACGTCGTCTCTGGCGTCGTTATGAGCTTCTTCAATGGAGTCTAGAAAGAGGGCTATTTATTACAATTATCCTTGCTGGTATTCACTATAATTTCATGAATGTTATATACAATTTATGGTTTGGACCTGCACTTATGGTGGGGGTTACATTAGGAATATTTTTCGACTACCTTCCTCACAGACCTTTTCTTTCTAAGAGTCGCTGGAAAAATGCAAGAGTATATCCAAGTAGAGTAATGAATTTATTAATAATGGGACAAAACTATCATCTAGTTCACCATCTTTGGCCTTCAATACCCTGGTTTGAGTATCAACCTGCCTATAATGCAACGAAGAAGTTACTTGACCAGAAAGGGTGCCCTCAAAGAATGGGTATATTTGAAACTAAGGAAGATGCTATGAATTTCATTTATGACGTATTTATTGGCATACGAAGTCATAAAAAGCGCAGAAGCAAAATGAGGCCGCTAGCAAAACTACTACCAACATTAGGATTACAAAGAAAGTGGATTAAACTTTTAAGACGAACTGCAGTTGCTCCTAATTACAATAGAAATTACTATAATTAGTCAGACAGTATTTTAGGAACCCGAAAGAATTCACCCTCACGCTGAGGTCCTAAATCTAAAAGTTTATCTCTTATATTGGTAACCTTTGAAGTGTCATCTCTAGTAACATTGGTAACCTCTACAGCCCTGGTTGTTGCAGGCACATCCTGGGTGTCAATTTGCTGTAGTTGAGCTACGTATCCAAGTATCTTTTCAAGTTGCTCAGTATAAGATGAAATCTCTTCTTCCTTAAGCGCAAGTCGTGCAAGGATTGCGACTTTCTTTACATCTTCTGTTGTGATGTTACTCATGATAAATAAGAAATTGCTTTAGATCCTCAGTTAGAGAAGTGGCTGCAGTGCTAAGCAATGAAGAGCCATGTTCTGGCTTAGCTAAAAACGGATCTGAACCCATCCGACCATCAGGATATCTTTGACGAAAATCCTTAAAGCCATTAATAGGTCCAGCAGGGGATGGATCGTCCAGCTTACGTTGTTTTTGAATTAGCCTAGGTTTCAAGTGAAGTGTAAGGGATATTTCACTTGGAGTTGCATGCTGACCTTCCTTATCTCCATAAAGCTCCCTAGCCAGCGAAAAAACTGGGGCCACCAAAAACCAACTTGCCAATTTACAACGCAATCTTGGAGCAACTAAAAGCCCGCGGTCAACTGCGGTCCCATAGGCTTGGGCAAATGCAGCCTTTGCTGTAGCAATATTCCCTCCATGGCCATTAATGACAAAAATCCTTTCAAATCCATGCCTGGCCAACGAAATAACCAAGTCATGAACAACTGTCATCAATGTTTCCGGCTTTAAACTCATTGTGCCTGGAAAACCTAGATGATGTTCTGCCATTCCATAAGGAAGAGCGGGAGCCACTAGGACTCCCGTGCGCCTCCCAACCTCTATCGCTACGGCCTCCGCTGTAAGTAAATCTGTACCGATAGCGCCTGTGGGGCCATGCTGTTCTGTTGACCCAATTGGCAAGATAATTCCCTTGCATTCCTCTAAATAAGCCTGTACCTCCGGCCATGTAAGTAAGTCAAGACGAATTAGATCCGGATCTTCCACTGGCCCTGGAACCTTAATGGTCAATGTCATTTCTATCTCTTGACCGATAAATCCAATTTAGTTCCAACTCGTATTACAGCAAGAGCCTTTCAAAAATC
>QCFP01000013.1 GCA_003280185.1 Prochlorococcus sp. AG-363-L02 | reverse complement strand
AAGGCTCGTAGAAAAAGGTAATTCTATTATTGTTATTGAACATAATTTAGATGTGATTCGATGCTCTGATTGGATTATTGATTTAGGCCCAGAAGGTGGTGATAAAGGTGGAGAAGTAGTGGTAACTGGTACACCAGAGGATGTTTCCAGGCATAAGACTAGTCATACGGCCCAGTATCTTAGGAAGGCGCTTGCAAGCTATGCATAGGTTTTAAAACTATTCAAAACCTGCTATGGCAAGCAGTCGTTTTATGTCGGTTTCGATTTTCCTAAGCCTAAATTTTGAAGAAAAAGCAAAATTTAACTAAAAATCGTTCGCATTTCGCCATGAAATTCACGAATTTATTTTCTTTAATTTTCCTTAGAATGCTTGTGGGACAAGGAGTCTCGGCGATATAGTTTCCAATTACTGTTTTCCTTATGCTTTCTTTAGGTTTGTTGGCATAAAAATCAATTAATTCTTTACTCCTTTAGTGGAGCTGTGAGATGGGCTTGCGATTGCTTCATCTAAATCTCCATGGATTGTTCCGTTCGCATGATCTTGAGCTTGGTAGAGATGCGGATACTGGAGGACAGACTTTATATGTTTTGGAATTGATTAAGGGTTTGGCCTCTCGTCCAGAAGTAGAGCAAGTAGATTTGGTTACTCGTTTAATTCATGATCGTCGGGTCTCAGTAGATTATGCTCAGCCTATTGAGCGAATCGCATCAGATTCAAATATTCTTCGGTTTTCTTTTGGTCCTAAACGATATTTGCGAAAAGAGTTGCTTTGGCCTTATTTAGATGATCTTGCAGATCAATTAGTTAGTTATTTGCAAAAGGAGACTGTTTTACCGGATTGGATTCATGCACATTATGCGGATGCTGGTTATGTTGGATCACTTGTTAGCCGTCGATTAGGTATTCCGTTAGTATTTACAGCTCATTCTTTGGGTCGTGAGAAGCAAAGGCGGTTATTAGCGGGAGGTGTTGATCATGTTCAAATAGAACAAACTTATTCAATTAGTAAACGTATTGATGCTGAAGAGCTGGCTCTGGCACATTCAAGTCTTGTGATTACAAGTACCGCTCAGGAAGCTAATCAACAATATTCACGTTATGACAGTTTTTCTTCGAATCAGGCAGAGGTTGTCCCACCTGGTGTTGATTCTACTCGCTTTCATTCTGTTCAAATAGAGAAAGAATATTCGCAGATTAATGAATTGGTTGCTCCATTTCTTAGAGAACCTTCTTTACCCCCATTGCTTGCAATTTCTAGAGCTGTTCGGCGTAAGAATATACCTGCTCTTGTCGAGGCGTATGGCAGATCTTCAATTTTGCGCCAACGAAATAATTTAGTTCTGATTTTAGGTTGCAGAGAAGATCCACGCCAATTAGAAAAACAGCAGAGGGATGTTCTGCAACAAGTTTTTGATCTTGTTGATCGTTATGATCTTTACGGTCGTGTTGCTTATCCTAAGTATCATCGACGAGATCAAATTCCTGCAATTTATAGATGGGCTGCGTATAAAAAAGGATTATTTGTAAACCCTGCACTTACTGAGCCTTTTGGTTTAACATTGCTTGAGGCTGCTGCATCAGGCTTACCTATTGTAGCTACAGATGATGGCGGTCCTCGAGATATATTATCTAGATGTGAAAATGGATTGCTTACTGACGTAACAGATTTAGATTCACTTCAGGATGCTTTAGAGCAAGCAGGATCACAAGTCAAGAAATGGAAGTCTTGGAGAGATAATGGTATAGAAGCAGTAAGTCGACATTTTAGTTGGGATGCGCATGTTTGTAATTATTTAGCATTAATGCAACAGCACCTAGAGGTTATGCCTGCAAAACCGAGTTTGATTTGTGAGACAAAAACGCTTAACCTTCAGATAAGTAAATTATTATTATTAGATCTAGATTCAACTTTAGAAGTTTCGCAAGAAGAGGAGCTTGCCTCTCTTAGTAAAAAACTTGATTTTTTACAAAAACAGAACCAAACTGCTATTGGAATAATTTCAGGGAGATCTATTAAAGTAGCAAGACATCGTTATGCACAATTAGATTTACCTAAGCCAAATGTTTGGATCAGCAGAGCGGGAACTGAAATATATTATGGATCTAATGATTCTGTAGATCAATTTTGGGAGTCCTATATATCCATTGATTGGAATAGTAATGATATTAAAAAGAATCTTCTGGATCTAGATCAGCAATTGATTTTGCAAGATCAGAGTCAACAAGGACCTTTTAAAGTTAGTTATATTTTAAAAGAAAGCAGAGCGAATGTCCTTTCATTAGTGCAGAAACGTCTACGTCAGAAGTGTCAGGCTGCTTCTGCTCATCTGAGATGTCACTGGTTTTTAGATGTTGTTCCTTTACGTGCGTCAAGGACTGAGGCAATACGTCATATAGCACTTCGTTGGGGTTTGCCTCTTCAAAACGTGATGGTTATTGCCAGTCAACAAGGGGATGCTGAATTGGTTAGAGGATTAACATCTACAGTCATACCAGCAGAACATGATTCGTGTTTAGAGACTTTTCGATCTCAACAACGAGTCTTCTTTTCTTCTAGATCACATGCAAAAAGTGTATTTGATGGATTAACTCACTATAGATTTCTTCCTACTCGTTAGTATTCCCTTCCTAATACTTTTATTGTTTGAGCTGCTTTCTCAGCTCTATTGCATGCTTCGATAATATTTTCACCTTTTGCTAATGCAACTCCCATTCTTCGCCCTTCCTTAGCATCAGGCTTGCCAAACAGTAATATTTCGCTATTCGGATCTCTTAACGCATCATCGAGTCCTTGATATCTAATATTTTTAAGTTTCTTTTTAGCTAGAATTACCCTACTTGCGCTAGCTTGTTTGTTTATAATTTTAGGTATTGTTAATCCTAGAATTGCTCTAATATGTAATTCAAATTCATTCAGGTTTTGACTTATTAATGTAACTAGACCTGTATCATGTGGGCGAGGTGATAACTCCGAAAAGATTACTTTTGTATTTGTAATAAAAAACTCAACTCCAAATAAGCCTGTGCCACCAAGATTTTCTGTAATTTTTTTAGCCATTTCCTGGGCTTCTTTAAGTTGTTCAGCTTTTAAATTCGCTGGTTGCCAGCTGCATTGATAATCTCCATTTTTTTGTATGTGCCCTATTGGTGGACAGAAAATAGTTGATCCATCTTTTTGTCTTATTGTTAATAGTGTAATTTCTAGTTCAAACTTAAGAAATTCCTCTACAATTATTTTTTTAGATTTCCCTCGGGCATTTTGTATTGCATTTTGCCAACCTTGTTCTAAATCTTCTTTCTTCTCAATTAAACTTTGTCCTTTACCAGAAGAACTCATAATCGGTTTGATGATAACTGGCAATCCAATTTCTTGAGCAGCTTCCTTTAGTTCTTGTACCGAATTAGCATATTTGAATTTTGCTGTCTCTAGCTGTAGTTCATTAACTGCTAGATCTCTAATCAGATCTCTGTTCATTGTTGTTGCAGTTGCTCTTGCTGTTGGAATAATTGTTATTCCTTCTTTCTCAAATCTTTTTAAGCAATCAACGGCTAGCGCCTCAATTTCGGGAATAATAATGTCAGGTTTATGTTTATTAATTACATATTCAAGCCTTTCTTGATTGGTCATATCCACAATTTCAAACTTGTCAGCAACTTGCATTGCAGGAGCTGACCCGTAACGATCACATGCGATTGTTATGCATCCAATACGTTGCGCTGCAATTACAATTTCTTTTCCAAGTTCCCCACTACCAAGCAGCATGAGAGTTTTTGGCATTTCAAGAACTTTTGCTTTAGGCTCCATGTTTTGGATTCGTTTATCTATAGATTTATAGCCTATGAACAATATTTGAGAAATTAAAGAATTCTTTTGTTTGTTAATATTTTTTTGCTTTAGTTATTCTTCCTCAGGTATTAATTTTAGCTGGTTAAAAGGTTTTTCTTCAGTGATAAAGCCCCATGCTTCAAAAACAGTTTTATCTTTATGAGTAATTAGTTGTTTGTTGCATTTTTTTTTTAAAATAAAACCTTCTTTTGACATTCGTCGCATTAAGCAAGCAGCCTCTTCAAGTCGTGATGCCATTGCTTCAAGACTTTCACAGTCTTCTGTAAGCCCCTTTTCTTCCCATGTGAAGTAGCTCATAAATATCTTTTCTTTAGGTTGGAACAGTAGTAATTAAGACTATTCCTATTAAAATACAAGTTATTAGCCAAAAACTTGTAACAATTAAATTCTCGCTAAGACCACTGAGTTCCAAGTGATGGTGTAAAGGCGCCATCTTTAACAATCGATATCCAACCCCATATTTTTTCTTTGTAAATTTAAAAATTGATACTTGAATAATTACCGATAAAGCCTCTGCTAAAAATACACCACCCATTATCAGGAGTGCCCAAAGGCTATCAGACAGTAAAGCAATTGCTGCCAAGGATGCTCCCATCGCAAGAGACCCTGTGTCACCCATAAATAGTTTTGCAGGGTTATGGTTTTGTGAAAGGAATCCAAGCCACCCGCCTGCCATTGCAATGCTGAATCCTGCTAGAGCAGGATCTCCATTATTTCCACGTAGCATTAGTTGAATTGCTATTCCTGTAAACACAAGAGCTCCGCAGCCGCTTGCTAATCCATCTAATCCATCAGTTAGATTTGTTGAGTTGCTTTCCGCAAGGAAGACGAAAAGAGATAAAGGCCAAATTAACAGACCTATTGAGATTGATTGATGCCATGGAAAATTAATTGTTGGGTCTATCCAGTTTTGAAATGAGCAATAAACCAGAAAAATACTAGAAGCAATTGATTGCAATAAAATTTTTTTCTTTCCAGTGAGCCCTAAACTTCTTGCATCTAACAGACTTTGTAAATCATCAAGCCCACCAATAAACATGAAGGCTAGTGTTATTGAGCTAATTGCGATTAGTTTTGTGCCTATCCCTTCGTTGACACTGATTAGACTGCCTATAATTAGACTAATTGGTATTACAGCAATTCCTCCCATAGTTGGAGTTCCGCTTTTTCTTTTATGAGATTGAGGGCCTTCTTCTCGAATTATTTGTCCTATCTTCAGTGTTTTTAATTGTGGAATACTCAAATGGGTACATAAAATTGACAAAATTGTGCAGCACATTAATGGAACACTTAAGAAGCTATTCACTATTAATTGATCTGATATAAAACAACTTGTAAAAATTAAACTACCTAAAATTAAACTTGAAATAGTTGCCGGATTTAATGATTTAGAGATTTTCAACTTTTCGCATTTAGAAACTATTAAGGATATATAGAGCATTACTTCTCTATATCAAAGTCTATAAAGACTAATAATTTTAAATGATCAGAGTGATTAATCCTCCCACTCATCATCTGTTTGCTCATCTTCTGATTTGTAATCTTCTTTTTCTCCCATGAGAGCAGAAAGTTCTTCCTCCTCAACTGTGCTTACTTCTGGAGACGCAGAGTCATCGTCCGTCATCAGTCTTCCAGTTTCTTCTAGCCAAGAAAGCAAGTCTGGCTCTTCTCTAAGTGGCAACACTGGAGCAGGCTCAGTACGTCCGAAACGTGTCAAAGCAGGATTTATATCGTCTAAAGAGCTCAAGTCAACTTTGTCTAGAGTGCTCATTACCCATAGAGTGGACCAATCATTCAAGATAGTCCATAGGCCAACTTTTGGTACTTTTCCGTGATTACTAAGTTAATACTCTTATTTTTTTTATGGGGTGCTGCTTTTATTTGCAGCCTCGGGCTTCGTGTCTGGGGGCAATTGCATCCTGAACCCTTTTTGATCAGGTCTTGGTTGATTGTTCTTTTATTGTTTTTGCCTTCCTTGCTGATGGCCTTTTGGATTTGGTTTGCGGGTTTTTGGCGATCACATTAAAAAACCGACTCTGATTAGAGAAGTCGGTTTTTTAGAAAATTAGCTTTGAAGCTTCCAGATTGTGGCGCCTGGGGCCAAGTTTTTAGGTGTAAAGCTTATCTCCTTTGAGGGCACCTAAACGATGCAGAGGAGTGTCGACTGGCTTGACTTGCCTTCAGTTGTCGCACCAGACGAAATAGCTCACTTTTTAGTTAAGACTGTTGGAGCAGGGGCCTAGAAAAGGTTGCTTCTAGAAATGCTCAGGTGGCGTGTCGTCCATGGACGCCTCCGTATTCGATGTCTTAAGACTCGCTTCTATTTGCCTTTAGCGCAATCAGTTTTTACACGCATTGCCTTTTTACCCTTTTTCCTGCAAATTGGATATGGCGTGCTCAATTGCATGAAGAATGTGTTCATTTGGTCACTAAGTAGGTAGTGCACGAGATTCGCCACTGTTTGATTGTCCGGATAGTTTTGTTTTAGTAGCAGCATGTCTTTTAAACATCTTGAGAATTGTTAAGAGGAATATGAGGTTTCGTGACTTTTGTAGAAAGAGCATCAAGTCCTTCAAAATGAAATAACTTAAACAGCGTTTAGGGGTGTAATTCATGGGACGGGCCAAGAGAGTAGTTCTTGCTTATTCAGGAGGGGTTGATACCAGTGTTTGCATTCCATATCTCAAAGAGGAATGGGGCGTTGAAGAGGTTATTGCGTTTGCGGCTGATTTGGGTCAGGGCGATGAACTTGAACCAATCCGCCAAAAAGCATTTAAAGCTGGGGCAATCGAATCTATTGTTGAAAATTTAATCAACCCGTTTGTTGAAGAATTTGCTTTTCCAGCTATTAGAGCAAATGCTCTTTATGAAGGTAGATATCCACTTTCAACTGCTTTGGCAAGACCTTTGATTGCTCGGCGAATGGTTCAGGTCGCTAAGGATTTGAAGGCTGATGCCGTTGCTCATGGATGTACTGGTAAAGGAAATGATCAAGTGCGTTTTGATGTCGCTTTTGCTTCACTTGATCCGGATTTGCAGGTTCTCACACCTGCTAGGGAATGGGGTATGAGTAGAGAGGAAACCATCTCATACGGCGAGAGATTTGGTATTCCAGCCCCTGTCAGTAAGAAATCTCCTTATTCAATTGATTTGAATTTATTAGGGCGAAGTGTAGAAGCAGGCGTGCTTGAAGATCCCAATATTTCAGCTCCAGAAGAGGTTTTTGCCATTACTTCATCAATAGATGAGGCTCCTGATAGAGGGGAAGAGATAGAAATCGCTTTTCAAGCCGGTAACCCTGTTTCACTTAATGGGGTTAATTTGGAGCCTGTTCAACTTGTGACAGAGGCAAATGCCTTAGCTGGAAGACATGGTTTTGGTCGGATAGATATGATTGAGAATCGCGTTGTAGGGATCAAAAGCAGAGAGATTTATGAGACTCCAGGATTGCTTTTGTTAATCAAAGCTCATCAAGAATTGGAAAGTTTAACCCTTGCTGCTGATGTAATACGTTTAAAGCGGCAATTAGAAATGCAATGGGCTGATTTGGTATATCAAGGACTTTGGTTTGGACCTCTAAAGCAGGCCTTAGATTCGTTTTTAGATTGTACTCAAAAAGATGTAAATGGTGTGGTGAGAATTCATCTTCAAAAGGGAAATGCGAGAATTATTGGCCGGCAATCAATTCAATGTAGTCTTTATAACTCTAATATGGCTACATATGGAAAAGAGGATCAATTTGATCATTTAGCAGCTAATGGATTTATTTATATTTGGGGTCTTCCTATTAGATTATGGGCTGCAATGAGGAGGAATTAATTTTAAAGATTTTTTATAATACTATAAGAACTAGTTATCATTATCTACCTTTTCTTTGTTTTCTTCTTCAGGGCTTTCTTTTTCTTTTTCTTTTTCGGTATTTTCGTTATTTGGTACAACTCTTGGGGCTGGAAGCGGACCCTCTTGCTTAACTGTGAGATAGCGAATTACATCTTCACTTAACCTCATAGCTTTTTCAAGCACAGCAATTTGTTGCCCATCTCCATTATGACTCAGTTGTACATAAATACCTTCTTTGTGCTTTTTAATTGAGTATGCAAGTCTTCTTTTCCCACGCATCTGATTATCTAGGATTTTCGCGCCAGTGTTTTCAAGTATTTCGCTGTATTTGCTCAAATGGCTTTCCACCTCCTCTTCCGGGATGTCCGGACGGAGTATGTACATTGTTTCGTAGTAAGGCTGTTCGGTCATGGTTTTCCGACGAGGACTGAAGGCTCAATGAGATGAGCGACGGAATAACCAGAATATCCCTTCGGGGTAACTTTTAGTTGATTTGTATGCGTACAGCGGTACTTATTCCAGGTAAGTCTGGCTCATTGCCTTTCAGGCATTCAATAATTGAGAAAATTACTACGGCAAGCATTGTTACAAGAATAGTGCTTGAGAATGTACGAATAATTAGGGCATTTCCAAGTGGGCTAATGATTATTTGGAATGCATAGCTAAGCAAAATAAGTCCAATATCTAAAAGTAGAGCTTGTAAGGCATTGAAACGTAGGAAGTACGGCACTCTTGGATTTCTTATCACAGCTAGGAAAATAATCAGAAAGACCAAGAATCCGCCAAAAGGAATAGTTTGTTGCAAGATCACAATTGGTAATGCTGGAAAGCTGATCCAGCGTAAAAAAGGAAATTCTGCGAACAAATTTCTTCCAAAAGGAATTGCATCGCTCCAGGGAATGAGGTAAAGCAATATGCCTAGCAACCTTTGCCAGATTGGTAGGAGCATGAGTTTGAATTGGTTGTTATGACGCTAGTTCAATAGAGCGGTTTTCGCTGCTATTCGCATAACTTCTATTGGTATTTCTGTTTTGCCACTCCAAATCTTTAGTGAGGCGGCTCCTTGTTGTACCAACATTTCAAGCCCATCGATGCATTCGCAACCTTGTTCCTTCCCCCATTTAAGCCATTCAGTTGGCCTTGGATTGTAAATCAGGTCATAAAGAATTGAGTTAGAGCTTAGGTGTTTCCATATTTCTTTACCAAGAGGAATTTTGAGAGTTGGCTTTCGTTTTTCAGTGTCATTTTCCATGCCTATTGGTGTTGCATTAACAAACAAATCTATTTGCTTTATTTTTGTGATTAATTCTAAATCGGTTTCTAGAATCCCTTTTATAGCAATGGATTTAGATCCTTTTGGAAAGTCAGTTAATATTTGATTCATCTCTTTTATGAAGGTGTTTAGGCGTTGCTTATTACGTCCTATGACAGTGATTTCGGCTATGCCTAATTCTTTGAGGCCTGTTAATACAGCTCTAGCACTTCCTCCACAGCCTAAAACCATCGCTTTTCGATTATCCCATGCGTAATTTTTGCTTTTCAGAGGGGCTAAGAATCCTTCTACATCAGTATTAGATCCTATCCATTTATGACTTTTGTTTAGTACTAATGTATTAATAGCTCCTAGTCTTTGAGCCAGTGGGGTTAGTTCATCGCAGAATTTCGTGATTGTGTTTTTGTGAGGGATCGTGACATTCAGGCCCTGAAAGTTCAATGCGCTAAGCCCTTTTAAGACTGTTTTTAAATTTTTAGTTTCACAAGGCATAGCGATGTAGCACCAGTTCATATTCATTTCTGCCAGTGCTGCATTGTGCATAACTGGTGACAAGGAATGTTTTACTGGGTTTCCAAGAAGCCCTAAAAACTCTGTTTTTCCGTTGATCATTGTCATTATTTACTGGGCTTTAGAACCAGCCTGGCTGTTTAGCTGTTCGGGAACCACACCTCGCGTGTAAGTGCCCTCACTGACGAGGATGCTTCTATTAAAGACAGACATTTTTAGGAGGTGGGTACCAATGGGCAAGGTAGTTGGCATTGACCTTGGAACCACAAACAGTTGTGTGGCAGTCATGGAGGGAGGCAAACCCATAGTGATAGCTAATGCTGAAGGGTTTCGTACCACACCTTCTGTTGTGGCATATACCAAAAATCAAGATCAATTAGTTGGTCAGATTGCCAAGCGTCAGGCTGTAATGAATCCTGAGAATACTTTCTATTCGGCAAAGCGTTTTGTTGGACGTCGCGTAGATGAGGTTAATGAAGAGTCTAAAGAGGTTAGTTATGGGGTAGAGAAAGCTGGTTCTAAGTTGAAGCTAAAATGCCCTGTATTGGATAAGCAGTTTTCTCCTGAAGAAGTAAGCGCCCAGGTTTTAAGAAAACTGTCAGATGATGCTGGTAAATATCTTGGTGAGGATGTTAGCCAAGCAGTAATTACTGTTCCTGCTTATTTTAATGATTCCCAGCGTCAAGCAACCAAGGATGCTGGAAAGATTGCTGGTCTTGAGGTCCTTCGGATTATTAATGAACCAACCGCAGCAGCATTAGCTTATGGTTTAGATAAGAAAAGTAATGAGAGGATTTTAGTTTTTGATTTAGGAGGAGGCACTTTTGATGTATCTGTTTTAGAGGTTGGTGATGGTGTTTTTGAAGTGCTATCAACATCAGGAGATACTCATCTTGGAGGAGATGATTTTGATAAGGTAATCGTTGATTATCTTGCTGATACTTTTAAGAGCAATGAAGGTATCGATTTACGTCAGGATAAGCAAGCACTTCAACGGCTTACAGAAGCTGCAGAAAAGGCAAAAATAGAACTTTCAAGCGCAACTCAAAGTGAAATTAATTTGCCTTTCATAACAGCTACTTCAGAAGGCCCTAAACATGTTGATCTTAATCTGACACGAGCTAAGTTCGAGGAATTAGCGTCATCACTTTTTGACCGTTGTCGTATTCCAGTAGAGCAGGCACTTAAGGATGCAAAACTTTCTTCAGGTCAATTAGATGAAATAGTAATGGTCGGTGGTTCTACACGTATGCCGGCTGTTCAAGACTTAGTCAAGAGAGTAACTGGCAAAGATCCAAATCAGACAGTTAACCCAGATGAAGTTGTTGCTGTTGGAGCAGCTATTCAAGGAGGGGTCCTTGCAGGGGAAGTTAAGGATATTTTATTATTGGATGTCACACCATTGTCGTTAGGTGTTGAGACTTTGGGAGGTGTGATGACAAAAATGATTCCCAGAAATACAACAGTTCCAACTAAAAAGACCGAAACTTATTCCACAGCTGTAGATGGTCAAACGAATGTTGAGATTCATGTTCTACAAGGAGAACGTGAAATGGCATCAGATAATAAGAGTCTTGGAACATTCCGCTTAGATGGAATTCCTCCTGCTCCTCGTGGAGTTCCTCAGATAGAAGTAACTTTTGATATTGATGCTAATGGAATATTGAGTGTTACCGCAAAAGATAAAGGTAGTGGGAAGGAGCAAAGCATTTCTATTACTGGTGCTTCTACACTTTCAGATACAGAAGTAGATAAAATGGTTCAGGATGCTGAAGCAAATGCATCAGTAGACAAAGAAAAGCGAGAACGTATTGATATAAAGAATCAAGCTGAGACTTTGGTTTATCAAGCGGAGAAACAGCTTGGTGAGCTTGGAGATAAAGTAGATGCAGATGCTAAATCTAAGGTTGAGGATAAGAGAACTAAATTAAAGGACGCCTTAGCGCAAGAAGATCATGAATTAACTAAAACATTGCTAGAGGAATTGCAACAAGAATTGTATAGTTTAGGAGCATCGGTTTATCAGCAGGCAGGAGCACCTGGTGCTCCGCAGCCAGGAGGGACAACCGCTGATGCTTCATCTTCTGGTAATTCAGATGAATCATCTAATTCAGGTGATGATGTTATTGATGCTGAATTTACAGAGACAAAGTAGAGAATTAATTTCCTTGTTTCTTATTTAGATTGTTAACAGCTATTTAGAGATTTCATTTGCTATAAACTCTGCAGTGGCTGGAGTTAATAAAATTCCATTTCTGTAATGAGCCGTGGCTAAAATTAAACCGGGTTCTAGTTGTTCTAGGATTGGTGCAGCTCGATTAATTGGTTTTGCTCTTAATCCGTGCCATTGATGAATGATTTCTTCTGTTTGTATCCATTGTGGTGCTTGGTTATTCAGAGAAATCATTTGCTCAAGATATGTAGGTAGTGGTTGTGTATTTCTTTCCAGAGTTGCTCCTATGTAAATTTGATTATCTTGTGTTGGAATTATGTTTATACCATAAATGTTTAGAACAGGTGGTAATTTTAAATATGTTTCATTTGAAAGAGAAGTTTTTATTTCAACAGCTTGTCCTAAGACTGGTTCTAGTGGAATATTGTAGCCTAAATCTATAATCAACCCACTGCTTCCTAGCGAGGCACAGATAACTACTTTTTCAAAGGAAAGCTCACCAATGTTGTCTAGTTTTAATGACCAATGATTAACTTTACCCGTTACTTGCCTTCTTATGCTGGTTACTTTTGCAGCGAACATGTTTATATTTATTTTTTTTAAATTATACTTCAAAGCTTGTTGTAGGCCTATGGGATCTATCCTCCCATCATTCATAGATACCATTCCTCTATATTTATTTTGTGGCCATAATTGCTCGTAAAAATACTTTTCTTCTGTATTTAGATGTCTAATTCCAAGTTGTTGACGTGTTTGGATTAATGTTTTTATTGTGAGGTCTTCTTTTTCGTTTGTTGCAATCTTAATGAGTGGATTCTCTAATCTTATTGGGAATTCTTTTGTAGTCAGCTTTTTTATCCATATTGGCCAAAGATTTTGACTCCTTTGTCTAAGCTTCCAGGCTCTTCCAGTGCTTCTTTGGAAGACATTTGCCATCAAAACACCTAATGATGCAGTTGTTCCAGATTGACTATTTGACTTGTTGCAATTTTTGCAGATATGTTCGTCAATAATTGCCACATTGTGCCCTAGGCTTGTCAGATGCCATGCTGTACCTAGGCCAATTGAGCCCCCACCAATAATAGCAATTTCTTTGTTCAGTTTGTCGATTCTGGAATGTATCTGTTTATACTATCAATCTTTTGATTGCTTAAAAGACCCAATAGATGGTTTGAGTTTTTTTGAAATTGATTTTACTGATTCACTTTTTTATGTGTCTTATTGTTGGTTTTACCGTAATTCCCCTTTCTAGTATGCAATGTTTATAAATAAAAAAACTTTTTAGTGACTAAACCTTGGAATAAGTCACTTCTATCTTTAGGTTTCTTCTTTCGAGTAGATTAGTGTGATTATTCGTCGATTAAATGCGAATGATCTAGTGCCTCTAAGCTATGTAAGGCTTTTATTATGAATCAACAGGCTAATTCAACTGGCTTATTTCTTTTATCCATCAAATCTTTTTTAAAGGATGTAAGGGATGCACCACCTCTCATTAATGTCAGGTTTTGGTGTTTATTTCAAGCCGGTTTGTTTTTTCTGCCATCCAGTGCCTTTTTATCAGGTTTATTTTTACTTCCGGCTTTGTTTTATACCACTCCTAGACAATTTAAAAAGTTTTGGAATGACCCATGGAACAAAGCATTCTTCATAATTGCTTTATTGATGCTTTTAGGTATTTTTAGTTCATATACAGGTTGGTTGGCTATTGTTGGATTAGGGAACTGGTTGCCTTTTGTTTGGTTATTCATTGCGGCACAGCCTTTTCTTCTCTTTCCTAAGGCTAGACGACAGGCTGCTGTTTGTTTAGTTGCAGGCACTTTCCCAGTTTTGCTTACAGGCTTTGGTCAGCTTTGGTTTGGCTGGCAGGGACCTTGGGAGATCTTTAATGGTTTAATTGTTTGGTTTATTTCTCCTGGTGGTGAACCTGTAGGTCGATTATCTGGTCTTTTTGATTATGCAAATATTGCAGGTGCTTGGTTGGCTGTAGTGTGGCCTTTTTCTCTTGCTTTACTTTTGCAAGTAAAGATTAGTAGGTTACATCGTTTTTTTGCATTTATTTTTGCAATTTTGATTGTTTGTGCTCTTGTTCTTACAGATTCGCGCAATGCTTGGGGTGGGTTGTTTTTGGCTTTACCCTTTGTAGTTGGACCTACTCGTTGGTATTGGTTATTGCCTCTATTGGCATTTATTTCTATGTTGGTAGCTTTTGCTTCTTTTCCTTTAGTTCATCCAGACTTGCAAACTTTTGCCAGAAGATTTGTTCCTGAAAGTATTTGGTCTCGATTAAATGATATGCAATATAGTGATTCCAGAATTTTGGATTCTACGCGCCTTCGTCAGTGGCAAGTGGCCGTTGAGTTCATTACAGAACGTCCTTGGTTTGGTTGGGGAGCCGCAGCTTTTTCCGTTCTGTATCCACTAAGGACTGGCCAGTGGCATGGTCATGCCCACAATCTTCCTTTAGATCTAGCTGTAAGTCACGGTTTACCAGTTGCGCTAATTTTTGTTTTTACTGTCGTTTCCCTCTTAATAACTGCATTGAAAAGAGGGGTTCTTCTAAAGGGGGTGCCTAATGGTGGCAATTTTAATGAGAAGATTTTTGATCGAGCATGGTGGAGCGCAGCATTTGTTTTGTTGGCAATGCATGGAGTAGATATGCCCTTTTTTGATAGTCGAATTAATATAGTTGGTTGGATTTTGTTGGCTGGGTTGAGGTCGATGTTATATCCAGGTAAACAAGAAAACCTGATCAAGTCTTTATAAGTAGGTGGTGCTCAATAAGTTTTGCTTTGTTTATAGGTCCTTCTAGATGATTCCAGGGAAGTACTTTAGAGGTATCCCATTGATCATGGATTATTTCATTCCAGGCAGGAGGAGGAGGAGGTTCATTGACTGGATAAAAGTGTTTGTTTAGTTCTTGATTAAATGCAGCGTTGAATGCTTTTTTCCATTCCCCTAAACGATTATGAGAACCTCTAATTGCATAAATTACGGGTGCAAGTCTTCTGTCTCCTCTTGAAAGAAGTCCCTGGATTAAACTCCATTTATAACTTTCCGGTCTAACTTCAATCCCTTGAGGCCTGAGCACTTTGCTTAATCTTTTAAGTCTTTTATCAGCATTTTTATGAATTCCATACCATTGAAATGGAGTATGAGCTTTAGGAACAAAGGTGCTCACACCAAGAGTAAATCTTAGTTGAGATGTTTGTTTTTTCAGTCTGATTAATAAATCAGCTGTTTTTTCTATGTCTTCTTCATTTTCAAAAGGTAGACCAACCATTCCATAAAGCTTTAATCCCTTTAACCCGCCTAGGTATGTATTTTTTGCGGCATTAAAAATTTCATCTTCATTTAATTTTTTATTTACTATATTTCTGATTTTTTGACTGCCACTTTCTATAGCCATAGTAATAGATCTAGTGCCTCTTTTCGCAAGAATTTTACTTAAATCAGGAGTAATTGTTCCGGCTCTAACCGAACTAACACTAATCCTTGTTTCATCAAATTTATCTTGATTTAGCCATTCCATTAGTTCATTAAATTGAGGGTGTTGAGTAACTGATGCACCTAGTAACCCTATTCGATTTGTTATTTTTAATCCTTTTTCTACAGCGGGTATTAAGCCTTGGTTTAGCGAGCTGGTTCTAAAAGGCAATGTGAGATAACTTGCCATGCAAAATCTACACATTTCCGGGCAACTTCTAACCACTTCAACCATATGTATGCTTGGCCATGCTGCGTCGGGTGTAATAACAGTTGAGTGACTTAGTACATTGCCAAGAAATGTTTGTTTAACAACTTTGTCAGGGATCTTTGGATCTATTGGGCTAATTCGTAATAACGTTCCACTTTTGTCATATTCTGGTTCATAGAACTTCGGTACATATATTCCTGGTGTAGCTGTTAAACTATGAAGACGTTCTAATCTTGTTTCATTTTTTGTTGCATTTAAATGGTCAATAAACCTTGGCAATAGCTCTTCTCCATCGCCCATTAAAATTACATCAAAAAATGGAGCCATAGGCTCCGGATTAGCAGTTAAAACTGGTCCACCTCCAAAGACAATTGGGTCTTCTTCTTTTCTTTGATTGCTCCATATTGGTATACCTTCTTTTTCTAATAAATCTAGTAGAATTGGTCCATCAAGTTCCCAGCTAAGAGATAGCCCAAATAAATCACATTTTCTGTGAGCAGGTTCTCTCAGATCCGTAAAGAGACGTTTAACGTCTACATCATTTCTTTGTGCAAGTGTTGCCCAAATAACTTGGTATCCAAGACTGGTAATACCTATAGAGTAATTACTAGGAAAAGCAAGTACTACTTTGAGAGCATCTTTGGAAGGGATACTGGGATTAAATAGTAGAGTTTCTTGTTTCAGAGTAATTCCTAGCGATGAGTGTCTAATGCGATAGACTTTTTCTATTCAACCATTTTAAAGGATTTTAGTGTAGATTTACTGAGTTTTGTATTATTTTATTTGTATTCTATTTTTAATTGTCTTTCATAAATAGATGACTCACTAAATATTCTAGCTACCAGGAAGCTTGTTAGTGTAGCAACTAAAATTGGTTTTAGTATTAGTAAATCTTTTGTCAATGCAAAAGCAAGGAACATGGCAGTTATTGGTGTATGAGAGCAACCTGCTATAAATCCTCCCATTCCAGCGAAAACATACGTACTGGGTACATGCCCTGTAAGTATCTCAACAATGATTCCAAATGCAAGACCAATCGATCCTCCTAGAGTAAGCATAGGATAAAACAACCCTCCTGGTGCTTTTGAGGCGGCCGCAATGCCACTGCATATAAAAAGAACAATAAAGGTTATTATTGCCATTTTGATGTCTATCTTTCCCAAAGCAATTTTGCTTTGCAGCATAGAAGCTTTATGGAATGTTTCAGGTAGACAAGAGTAAATTCCCCCTAACATAAAGCCACTTACTACCATTCTAATCACCAACTTTTTGCCGAAAAACTTATCCCCTTGTTTTTGCATGGTGATTACATATCTGCTATATACCTCAGCTAGTAAACCAGTAACGATTCCTAGTGCTATTAAGTAAATGAAATCGATAGGAAAGAATTCGACTTGCGGTGAATATGTTCGCTCAAGTTGAAAACCTAGTAATTTATTAAACCCACCTTCTGAGTTTCCAAGCCCCATACTTTGCAGTATGTCCGTCCATGAGTCTGCCCAGAATGTAGTAACTATTACTAGAACTAAAATTATGGGTCTAGCAGAATTTAGTAGTTCTTCGATTGTATAAAAGAAACCTCCCAGTGGCGCACTAAAGATTGCAGCAATCCCTGCTCCTCCTCCTGCTGCAACAATCACTCTTCGAAAAGCATTTGGTGCTTTTAGCCATTTTGCAAATTGCCAAGCTACAGATCCACCCATTTGTACGGCAGGTCCTTCTGGTCCTAGGGGGAATCCGCTACCAATAGCAATAATGCCTGCAACTAATTTGACTAAACCTACTCGTAATCCCATTGGAATATTACGGTGACGCAGATATCCCATGATTGGAATTACACCCGATCCACTTGCGGCAGGAGCAAGTTTTTTTATAAGCGTGCCAGAAATGAATCCCCCTGTAATTCCCAATAGTGGAAGAACTATCCAGGCTGGGAAAATTACTAGAAGCTCTAATCGCCAAGTTTCTAGTAATTTTATTCCACTTTTAAATAGACTTCCTGTTAGTGATGCCCCGAGTCCTGTAAGAGCTAATGCTATTGCTATAACTAGCCATCTTCTACTGAGAAGGCTTTTAATATTGTTATTACTAGATGTTCTTGTTAAATTTCTTGTTGATTTAGGAGATTTGTTCATTGTATTTATTTTTTAGAAATGATATTAGTTGAAGTTAACTATTTTTGCGTCTTCGCAATATTCCGAAAGCTCATTGAAATTAAGATATCTATAAAGTTCTGAGGAAAGCGGGCTGATTTGTTTAGCTGCTATTTGTTGATACTCTGAATTGGTTGGTATGTATCCTAATAATGCACAAACAGCAGCAAGTTCTGCGCTTCCTAGATAGACTTGAGCTCCATTACCCAAACGGTTGTTAAAGTTACGTGTGCTTGTAGAAAATACAGTGCTGTTGTCTTCAACACGTGCTTGATTGCCCATGCATAATGAGCATCCAGGCATTTCCATTTGACTGCCAGCAGCTTCAAATATTTGATAATATCCTTCTTTCTTTAGCATTTCCTCGTCCATTCGTGTAGGTGGGCAAACCCATAACTTTGCTTTATTTTGTCCTTCATTTTCTAGTATTTTTGCCGCCGCTCTGTAATGTCCAATGTTAGTCATGCACGAACCTATAAACACTTCTTGTACAGGAGTTCCTGCCACTTGATTCAGCAACTTAACATTGTCTGGGTCATTCGGACATGCAAGAATTGGCTCTTTTAATTCATCCAGGTTAATGTCTATTGTTTCTTTATATTTAGCATTTTTATCAGCACGAATTAGATATGGGCTTAGAAGCCATGTTTCCATTTCTTTTATTCGTCTTTGTAATGTTCTTGAATCTTCGTAGCCATTTTTAATCATATTTTTAAGCAATGCAATATTGCTCCGTAGGTATTCGCTAACTGTTTTTTCTGATAGCTCTATAGAGCATCCCGCACATGATCTTTCAGCAGAAGCATCGGTTAATTCGAAAGCTTGTTCTAGTTTCAAGTCAGGTAAACCTTCTATTTCCATAATTCTTCCATTGAAAATATTCTTTTTATTTGCTTTTTCAACAGTTAACAAGCCTTTTTTAATTGCAAATAAAGGAATTGAGTTAACTACATCTCTCAGGGTTATGCCTTCTTGCAAAGAACCTCTAAATTTCACGAGAACTGACTCTGGCATGTCAATAGGCATGGCACCGATTGCCGCTGCGAAAGCCACTAACCCAGATCCCCCTGGAAAAGAAATGCCTAGTGGGAAACGAGTATGGCTATCACCTCCGGTGCCAACTGTGTCGGGCAATAACATTCTGTTTAGCCAGCTATGAATAATTCCATCACCAGGTCTTAGTGCCACACCTCCTCTATCAGCAAAGAAATCAGGAAGCTCTTTATGTGTTTCTAGATCTACTGGTTTTGGATAAGCGGCAGTATGGCAAAAGCTTTGCATTACTAAATCAGCTGAGAATCCTAGACAAGCCAGTTCTTTCATCTCGTCACGTGTCATTGGCCCTGTTGTATCTTGGCTCCCTACAGTGCTGACGATAGGCTCACAGCTTGTTCCAGGTTGAATCCCAGCAAGACCACAAGCTTTTCCAACTATTTTTTGTGCTTGTGTATAACCGTCGATAGGATTTGTTGGTGTATTAGGTCGAATGAATATCTCTGAAGGATTAAGTCCAAGTTTTAAGCGAACTTTGTCAGTTAAAGCTCTACCAATCATCAAGGGAATCCTTCCACCAGCTTGTATTTCATCAGTAATTGTGTTTGGACTTAACTCAAACCTTGCAATAATTTCTTCATTATTGTCAGCTTTGGTGATCACTCCTTCTGATGTTTTAATTGTTATTAAATCGCCATTTTTGAGTTGGCTGACGTCACATTCAATTGGAAGAGCACCGGAATCTTCGGCAGTATTGAAGAAAATAGGTGCAATCTTATTAGCAATAATTACACCACCTGAGCGTTTATTTGGGACAAAAGGTATATCTTGACCAATATGCCAAAGTACAGAGTTGATAGCAGATTTTCTAGAGCTTCCAGTCCCAACTACGTCTCCAACATATGCAATTGGATAACCTTGTTTTTTTAAAGTCGAAATCATATCAAGACCTTTCGGATACCGTGTCTCAAGCATTGCTAAAGCATGTAATGGAATGTCTGGTCGAGTAGTCGCATGAGTTGCTGGAGAGAGATCATCTGTATTTGTTTCACCATCAACTTTGAAAATACAGACTTGGATTTCTTTTTCTAGGGGAGGTTTGTTTGTAAACCATTCAGCATTGGCCCAACTGTTTATTACTTTCTTCGCAAAGTTATTCGTTTTAGAAAGATCAAAAATATCATTAACTGCGTCATAAACAAGTAATATTTTACTTAAAGAATTACTAGCATATGTTGCAATATTTTTATCTTGATTTTCGAGTAATCCAACAAGTGCTCCCACGTTATATCCACCAATCATCGTACCTAGTAGACGGACAGCTTCTAATTGATGGATGGCGGGACTATTTACTTTGCCAGTTGCTATTGCGTTGAGCCATGAGGCTTTAACAAGAGAGGCTTCATCGACTCCAGGTGGAACCCTTTCGGTTAAGAGATAAATTAGGCTCTGGGTCTCTCCATTTTTTGGAGCTTCAAGAAGTTTGGTTAGCTCTTCGGTTTCTTCTGCATTGAGAGGGAGACCAGGAATTCCTAAGGTTTCTCTTTCGGCAGTGAGTTTGTAATAGGCATTTAACATGACGTTTGATGTGTTGCCTTAGTAGTCAGGTCTCTATTCTTCTACGTCATCGATACTTTTTGTATGGATAAACATGCTGAAACGAAATTCATTGATGCTGTTCGCTTGCTCTTTCATTAGCCTAGGGGGTCGAGATTTATGACCAATGACCACCACTTCAGATCTACATGTGGTGGAGACGCGACCTTTGGTGCCACCTTATTTGTTGCATCAAGATTTACCTATTGATGATTTAGCAATCAAAACGGTCTCCACAGCACGTCAACGAATTCAAGCAATCATGCGTGGAGAGGATTCACGTTTGTTGGTCATAGTGGGCCCCTGTTCAGTCCATGATGTTGATGCAGCAAAGGAGTATGCCGATCATTTGGATGATTTGCGTCGTTTATATGCTTCTGAATTGGAAATCGTGATGCGTGTGTATTTTGAGAAACCTAGAACTACCGTTGGCTGGAAGGGCTTAATAAATGATCCTCATTTAGATGGTTCTTATGACATAAATACGGGGTTGCGACGTGCCAGGGGGCTGTTGTTGTATTTAGCTCGTAAAGGTATGCCAGCTGCGACAGAGTTATTGGATCCTGTAGTTCCTCAATATATTGCTGATTTAATTAGTTGGACTGCTATCGGGGCTAGAACTACCGAAAGCCAAACTCATCGTGAAATGGCTTCAGGTCTGTCTATGCCAATTGGGTATAAAAATGGTACTGATGGGACTGCGTCGATTGCTATCAATGCAATGCAAGCAGCTTCAAGACCGCATCATTTTTTAGGAATTAATAAAGATGGTAATGCATCTATTATTAGTACAACAGGTAACCCTGATGGTCATTTAGTATTAAGAGGTGGTAAGTCAGGAACTAATTATCATTCAGAGGAAGTAAATCGAGTCGCAAAAGAATTATCGAAAGTTAGATTAGCTGAGAAATTAATGATAGACTGTAGTCATGGTAACTCTAATAAAGATTTTCGACGACAAGCGGATGTTCTACATGATGTCTGCTCTCAGATTGAAAATGGTTCTCATTTTGTTATGGGTTTGATGCTCGAAAGCCACTTAGTAGCAGGAAACCAGTCTTTAAAAGGAAATAAGGATGAACTTGTTTATGGTCAAAGTATTACAGATGCATGTATTGATATAGATACAACGGCATCCCTTTTGAAGGATTTATCATCTTCAGTAAAAAATATCCAAGCATAAAATTAATTACTTTATGCTCCTTGAAAGAATACCCAACTAAATGCTACAACTAAAGGAACTAAAATATTATCGATTCCATATTGTCCTACTTGTTCAAGTGTAGCTGCAAGTAGAGCTATAATGAGGATGTCTGAAAAGTTTAAGGAAAAACCTGTGTAAATATTGATTAACAATAAAATTAGAAAAGATACTATAAACATAGTAGAAGTTCCAAGTAATGATTTTTTTTGGTTCAATATTTGCCAACTATATGAATTAATATTGGAGCCAATTAACCCTGCTAAGCCATCTCCAAATGCCATAACAAGTACTCCGCTACTTACAGCTGCTGCATTGTCTGGCCACATGTAAAATAATAGAATAGTTATAGCTGCTCCGTATCCAATTGTTCCAAAACTTTTACGGTCTATATCTTCTATAGCAGGTATTATTTTAAGTTGCTGATTAATCAATAAAGTGATTGTAATTAAACATGAAAAGGTTAGTGCGACATCCTTAGGAATGCCTAAGATCCATGCCATGGGAATTACAGGACCGTTACCTATATGGACAATTTTTCTACTTAGTTCTTTTTTATTTGGCCAAATTTTACGACAAAGGATTGCTAGCGAGATGATAACAGCAATCCAACTTCCAATTAGGCCTAGAGAAAGAATATTCCCCAAGACAATTATGCAGCTTGTTGATGGTTGGTCATTACACGTAGTTTGATAATTGCCTTGGCTTCTAATTGCCTTACTCGTTCACGTGAAACATTGATTTGTCTGCCTATCTCAGCAAGTGTTAAAGGT